>QLUI01000035.1 GCA_018725345.1 Bacillota bacterium
CCCGGGCTATCTAAGCCCCGGGTAAGGGATGTTTGTTAAGATATCAATTTAAGCAAACGCTTTTAATAACGATTGCGCGGCGTGTAATGCGTATGGAGAAGTTTGTGAGCTTTGGGACTATTAGGCTCTCCGAGATATTCTTTGTAGAGTTGTTTAACAGCGGTATTCTCATGAGATTTGCGGACGGCGCAGGCGGCATCAATTTGGTAGATGCCAGATGCGCGCTTGGTGCGGTTATCAGAGCCGCCGTTAATAGGTTGACCTCCTCCGCCGATGCAGCCGCCGGGGCAACCCATTATTTCTATAAAGTGGTAGTCGGCCTCGCCGCTCTTAACACGGTTCATAACTTCACGCGCATTTTTAAGACCGCTGATAACAGCAATTTTAACGTCAACATTGTTAAGTTTGACAGTCGCTTCTTTGATACCGTTTAGACCACGGACAGCCTCATATTCAAAGGTAGGTATCTCTTCGCCGGTCGCCAATTCATAGACAGTGCGCAAAGCAGCTTCCGCCACGCCACCGGTAGTTCCAAAAATAGTGGCCGCACCGGTCAACACGCCAAAGGGTACATCAAATTCCTCATCATCAAGCTTGGAGACATCTAGGGATGCTTCTTTAATCATGCGAACTAATTCGCGCGTAGTAAGAACGGCATCCACATCCCGGTAGCCGCTGGCATTCATTTCCTGTCGAGCCGCCTCATACTTTTTGGCGGTGCAGGGCATTAACGAGACGGAATAAATATTAGCCGGGTCAATGCCATACTTCTCTGCATAAAATGTTTTAGCAAGTGCGCCAAACATTTGCTGCGGCGACTTACAGGTAGAGAGGTTCTCCAAAAATTCCGGAAAGTTATGCTCAACAAATTTAATCCAACCCGGACTGCAAGAAGTAATTAGCGGCAGAGGTCCGCCATTATTTAGTCTCCCCAAAAATTCTGTGCCTTCCTCCACAATCGTAAGATCTGCAGTAAACTCGGTGGTAAAAATCTTGTCAAAACCAAGACGACGCAATGCTGCCGCCATTTTGCCCGTCATCGGCAGGCCTGGTTCAAGGCCAAGAGCCTCGGCTATACTAACCTGTACTGCCGGAGCAGTTTGGACAATCACATGTTTCTTTGGATCAGAAATTGCCTGCCACACATCATCAACCGCAGAGCGTTCATAGATGGCGCCCACAGGACAGGCTGCAGCGCACAGGCCGCATTGGACGCAGACACTATCCATCAGACCTGCTCCCGGTGGTGGTCCCACTTCGGCATCAAAACCCCGGCGATAGAAGGAGAGGGCGTCCACCGACTGGATATCACTGCAAACGCGAACACAACGGCTACAGTAGATACATTTGTTAGGCTCACGAATAAGCGCCGGACTGGAATCATCTATGTCCAGTTCCCGTTTGTGACCTTCATAGGAGATCTCGCTCACACCCATGTCCAGTGCTAACTGCTGCAATTCACAGCTGAGGTTTCGTTTGCAGGAAGGACAGGTCAAAGGATGATTGGCAAGAAGCAACTCAAGAATTACGCGGCGCGCTAGGCGCACCATAGGTGTATAAGTGCTGACCACCATTTTATCTGCTACCGGCATTTCACAGGCAGCAGCCAGGTTGCGTGCGCCGGTCACTTCCACCACACAAATGCGGCATGCGCCATCAGGGCGCAACATGGGATGGTGACAAAGAGTCGGTATTTTTACGCCGGCCAATTTTGCTGCGTCCAAGATGGTGGCACCTTTGTCGACTTGGACATCGTGACCGTCAATTTTAACTGTAACAATTTCCACTGTTTTTACACTCTCCTTGTAGTAGGATTATTCTTTAAAAATGGCATTTTTTGGGCACCGCTCCAAGCAGATACCGCATTTGATGCACTTTACTATATCAAGCTGATGAGCTTGTTTACGCTCGCCGCTAATTGCTCCAACAGGGCAAATCTTTGCGCAGATGGTACAACCATTGCAAATACGGTCGTCGATCCGGTAATCGAAAAGAGCCTGACATACACCGGCGGGGCATTTCTTGTCATGAATATGGGCTTCATATTCATGACGGAAATAGCGCAGTGTGCTTAAAATCGGATTGGGCGCAGTCTGCCCTAGGCCACAAAGAGCACTCGCCTTAATTATATATGCCAACTTTTCCACCTTAGCGATATCTTCGGGAACACCTTGCCCGGCGCAGATACGTTCCAAAATTTCCAGCAGGCGCATTGTCCCTTCTCGGCACGGGGTACACTTACCACATGATTCAGAACGTGTGAAAGACAAGAAATAGCGCGCTACGTCAACGATACAAGATTCGTCGTCCAAGACTACCAAGCCGCCAGAACCCATCATCGCTCCGGCCTGAACTAAAGAGTCATAATCGATAGGCAGATCCAGTCTGTCTTCAGGGAGACAACCGCCGGAGGGGCCGCCAATCTGAACAGCCTTAAACTTTTTCCCCTCAAATGTGCCGCCGCCAATATCGTAGATAATTTCCCGCATGGTGATACCCATTGGAACTTCCACCAAGCCGGTATTTCGTAGTTTGCCAGTAAGGGCGAATACTTTCGTTCCTTTGCTGCGCTCTGTGCCGACGGCGGCAAATTTGTCGGCACCGTGCAGAATGATTTGCGGCACATTTGCAAATGTTTCTACATTATTGATGACTGTGGGTTTACCGAAAAGGCCTTTGACGACTGGAAAAGGAGGCCGGGATCGAGGCATACCCCGCCTGCCTTCGATGGACGCAATTAACGCTGTCTCCTCGCCGCAAACGAAAGCACCGGCACCTTCTTTAATTTTTAAGGTAAAGCTGAAATTTGAACCGAGAATATTTTTTCCCAGTAGGCCCAGTTCCTCAGCGCGGCTGATGGCGGTCTGAGTGCGTTTAATCGCAAGCGGATACTCGGCACGAATATAGAGATACCCTTCATCTGCTCCGATGGCATAGGCTGCAATCATCATACCCTCTAGGACGTTGTGCGGGTCCCCTTCAAGCAGACTCCTATCCATAAAAGCACCGGGGTCCCCTTCGTCTGCATTACAGATAATATACTTTTTTATTGATGTCGCTTTGGCGCAAAGCTCCCATTTTGTTCCGGTAGAAAATCCGCCGCCACCCCGACCGCGCAAACCTGCTGCTTTGACTACATTAGTCACTTCTTCAGGCGTCATCTCAGAAAGCATCTTTTCAAGCGCCGCATAGCCGTCACAGGCCAAGTACTCATTGAAATTTTCCGGATCTATAAAACCGCAGTTACGCAAAGCAATCCGCTGCTGCTTGCGATAAAAGCCGATTTCTTGATATTTTGGTACTTTGTCGAGAGAAAGCGGCTCGGTAAAGAAAAGACGGGATACCGGACGACCCTTCATTAAATGTTCATCGACAATTTCCTGCACATCTTTAACTTCTACCCGGCAATAAAAGACGCTTTCAGGATGGAGGATGACAAGCGGTCCCATTTCACAGAGGCCATGGCAGCCGGTCTCAACGATTTTTATTTCCTCATCCAATTTTTTCTTGCGCAATTCTTCCTGAAAAGCGATTATTATATCCTTACAGCCGGAAGAAACACAACCTGTTCCTCCGCAAATTAGTAAATGTCCACGATAAAAAACCACGTTAACTCTCTTCCCCTTTCTTAAGCTGTTTTACTGCAGCGCAATTTTAGCTAGAAATTCTTCCAACCACCAGGCCTTCCACAACACGGCCGTTGACAAGATGCTCGCCCACAATCCTTGACACGTCGCGCGGCACAACCCGGCCGTAGGTAACGCGATCCTCATTGGGGCGCACCACATCAAGGAGTACCTCCCGTTCACACATCCCAATACAGCCGGTTTTTGTGACACTTACATTTTTAATGTTTCTGCGTTGCAACTCTTTTAAGAGTTCGGTAACAACTTCTCTGGCACCGGCAGCGATGCCGCAGGTGCCCACGCTAACAATGACTTGAGTGTCCCACGTCTGACGGGCAGTCATTTCGTCCGGCGCTTTTTTGCGGAGTTCACGCAGCTCTTCCATAGTCAGCAATTTGTTCATGAAGACTCACCTCCGTAGATTGTCTGCAATTGTTCGCGAATGTTTTTTTCCAACAAGCTCAGATGTTCCGGGCGATCAAATCGGAAGGGAATCCCTAAAAATTCTCCGAATTTTAAGCTGGAAATCTTCATTTTTCTATTTTTATAGATGTGCAGATATTCAAATGTCACTTCTGTTTCACCCATTAACGCACTAACAATTGCACCAGCAATATCTCCCATTGGTTGCCTGTCGGGATGACTATGTGAAAATGTTACTACTACCTCCGTACCATAACCGGGGCTGGACTGGATTCGCAACTGACCTCCGCACAGTGTTGCCGCCATCTCCAAAAAAGCGAGACCCAGCCCAACCCGCCTTGTCTTACGAACGGTGCAGAATGGAGAAGTAGCTTTGGCGCATTGCTCCGCAGTCATGCCACAGCCGTTGTCTGTCACAACAATAGACAATTCGTCTTCTTCCGGTGCATCTTTTACTACCAGTGTAATTTTCTTCGCCCCGGCTTCCACGCTGTTCTGAAGTAAATCAAGAATATGGAGCGAAAGTTCCTGCAATGCTGTAGCCCCCTTATTCGTACAAAGAAAGAATGGCAGGCACTTTATCCGCCGTAAGGCGTCCGTGCGTATCACTGTTAATCATGATTACCGGAGCTAGGCCGCAAGCACCGATGCAAGCAACCGCTTCAAAAGTAAACCGCAAATCTTCAGTAGTTTCACCTACATTTACACCTATTTCTTCTTTAATCTTGCCTATGATCCGAGAAACACCCCGCACATGGCAAGCCGTCCCCTGGCAGGCACGAATGATATTCCGTCCACGAGGCTTTAGGTGGAACTGAGAGTAAAATGTCACCACGCCATATACTTTTGCTTTAGAAACATCCAGCGCTTCTGAGATACGCAAAAGTACAGCTTCAGGCAAATAGCCGTAAATGTTTTGCGCCTGTTGCAAGACGAAAATTAATATCTCAGGGCTTTTCTCGTTCTTTAGTAGTAGTGCTTCGAGCTTGTGATCCATGTCATCAGAGATGAACTCGGTACATTTTTCCTGCTTAACTTGTTCTAGTGCCATGTTGCTCCTCCTTAAAGATTAAAGTTTTTGACCTCCGCCTTAATTTCTAATACAAACCCTCCTGCCTCCCTTCCCCCTTAATGCCATACTGATTTCAGAGAGAGTTATATCCTCTGCTACAGACAAATCGAGAGATGCAAGCAGTTTCCGCTACTCAAACCTGACAACTTGATCCCTAAGTTCTTTGCTGTATTGATAATCTCACGCGGACTCATATCAAGATCGGCACAGACAAAAAGCACGGTGTGGACATACAAGTCGGCTTTAATCCATTTTAGCATAAGCGCTGGGCTGCAGCCCGCAGATATACAATCTCCCTGCCAATTCATAGATTGGCAGGGTGGAGCCAAACAGGAAGATCTTCTCCTCATTTGCTTTGCGGATAGTTTCCTCTTGGCAGGGCATTCCGCCGCCGATAACTACACAAGACAACTGCAAGAGTGAGGCCAACGCCACAATGTTTTGATGCCCCTGGTGCGTGAGCCAAACATCGTTTTGCTTGGCATTAGCCATGACTAAACTGATTAAATCAGCAACATAAACGCCGCCTACAGTTTTTTCAGCGCCTTGGAAATCGGTTAGTCTGTTCAATCTCAATTCTTTTACTATTTGACTCAGAAACAAGTCAGTCACCTTCCCAGCATGCTATAAGCTCATTATAGCATGCTGGCTGTCCAAAAAAAAGACAAATTTATCGGCGAAAACGGACACCAAAAGCCAGCCTCCCGCTATCAGCGGCATAACAGAGTTTAAGCTAAAGACTGTGTTGTGAAACAATAGCTTTCTCTATTAGAGATAAAGGTCTCTCTCGCCTTCTTCGATTCGCCGCAGGCGTTCTCGTGTGAGGGAGCGTACTTTTTCATTTTCGATTTCAGACAGATGACGGCAGATTGTTTCCTCCCCAACTAACCGTGTCTCCTGCGAGGCGTAGTCTAGCAGGTACTCCTTAAAAGTTATTAAAGCATTTGGTTGGCAAACGTTTTGGATTTGACCATTTTTAGCCAATGCCATAAAGCGGTCACCGGTACGCCCTTGACGATAACAGGCGGTACAGTAGCTAGGGAGATAGCCGGACTGACAAACGCTGCGCACCACCTCATCCGGACTTCTGTGGTCGTCGACAGAAAATTGTGCTTTAACATCATCATCCTCCGTACTGCGGCTCTTTTCGCGTTTGTATCCCCCCACGCCGATACAGCTACCGGCGGAGATCTGCGAAATCCCATAGTCCAACAATTTCTCCCTCAGCGCCGGCTTCTCTCTGGTAGATAGGATTAAACCGGTGTAGGGGACGGCCAGACGAATGATGGCAGTCAGTTTGACAAAATCAGCATCGGAGACTAAATAAGGAAACTGTTCCAAACCCATTCCCAAAGCCGGGCGCAAACGCGGCACAGAAATGGTGTGCGGCCCTACCCCAAAACGCTCTTCAAGGCTTTGAGCATGCTGCAGCATAGCCAGAACTTCAAATTTATAGTCATACAGCCCGAAAAGAACACCAAAACCGACATCATCAATTCCGGCTTGCATGGCCCTGTGGTGGGCGGTAGTGTGCCAGTCATAATCGGTTTTGGGACCGGAGGGATGCATAACCTCATATGTTTTTCGGTGATACGTTTCCTGAAAGAGAATATACGTGCCAATGCCGGCGCCCTTTAAGAGCTTGTAGTCTTCAATTGTGGTGGCGGCGATATTAACATTAACACGACGAATACTACCGTTTTTGAACTTTATACTGTAAATGGTGCGAATACTTTCCAGGATATAATCAAGAGGACACTCTACCGGATGCTCCCCTGCCTCCAGCGCAACCCGCTTATGCCCCAGGCTCTCTAGAATCCTTACTTCTTCCACGAGCTGTGCCTTCGTCAATTTACGGCGCTGAAAACAGTTTTCCCGTTTATAGCCGCAGTAAGCGCAATTATTAATGCAGTAGTCGCTCACATACAATGGCGCAAACAATACCAGCCTTTTACCGTAAATTTTCAGTTTTATTTCTTTTGCAACCTCAAATATTTCCGTTAATAGCAACTTATCGGTCACCTGCAGCAAAATAGCTACTTCAGCCATGGTGAGTCCTTTAGCCTGCCGTGCCGCAGAAATAATCGCACGCACCATTTTGATCGAAGCCACTTTCCCCTGCTCCAGAAGATCATCGATTAGCTCTTCATTGATAAAATCGACAGGCGACCATTGACTGTGCCGACTAGCAGCCAAATTATCACTCATGACTTATCAATCCTTTCTTCTCATTCTTCTCCTCCAGCAGTTGTCGTAGTTCGGGGAAAGGAGAAAGAGCTCGCGGTAAAATGCCCTTTAGATGTGCAATAGCAACTCCGTAGTTAACAATTGGCACGCCGGCCTCCTGAGCCTGAGCAATTCTTGCCAGCATTTCCCGGCGGTTGATCATGCAGCCTCCGCAGTGAATTACCAGCTTGTATTCTGCGAGGTTTTCCGGAAAACCCTGGCCGCTCGCCCATGAAAACTCCAGTTCTCCTCCCACCGCCTGGCGTAACATAGCCGGAATTTTCTCCCGGCCAATATCTCCTTCCACGCGGTGATGAGTACACGCTTCCGCCAACAGCACTTTATCACCGGGCCGCAGAGTATCCATTACCTTCGCACCCCTAACCAAGGTTGCCAAATCTCCTTTATAGCGGGCAAACAGAATTGAAAAGGACGTCAAAAGCACATTAGGAGGCGTTTCAGCCGCCGCATACATAAATGCCTGAGAGTCTGTGATCACAATTTTCGGTTTACTGACAATCTGGGCCAGCGCCCCTTTTAATTCCCCTTCCATAACCACAAGGGAAAGCGCATGGTGATCGAGGATATCGCGAATCGTCTGCACCTGAGGAAGAATCAGGCGTCCTTTGGGGGCGGCCTTATCGATGGGGACGAGCAATACGGCAAGATCACCAGGTTGAAGCAAATCCCCCATAATCGTTCTATCATCCCAGGCAACAGGGGCGGCAGCTATGATGGCAAGTTTTAACTCCAACAAGCCGTTGCCGGTGACAGCACTGACTACTACAGGCGTTAAGCCAAGTTTTTCATTATATTGTTTTCTTTGCTCTTCCACCGCCATGTTTAAGTCAGACTTATTCAATACTCCAACGAGCGACACACCCTTTTCACGGCAAAGCTCTGCTATCCTTTCTTCATGCTGCGAAATCTGTTCGCCGACTTCCATGACCAAAAGAACCAAATCTGCCTTTCTTAAAACTGCGTGTGCTTTTTTTACACGCAGCGCCCCCAGCTCGCCTTCATCATCAATTCCCGCAGTATCAATTAGCACTACCGGACCAATCGGTAAAATCTCCATTGCCTTGTAGACCGGGTCAGTGGTAGTACCGGGTACCGCAGACACCAGGGCAATATCCTGGTTGGTCAGCGCATTGATCAGGCTTGACTTACCCGCGTTTCTACGGCCAAAGATGGCAATATGCAACCGACTTCCCTGCGGCGTATTTAGCATTGTCTCACCTCTTCCCACTTCGCTCTGAACTTTGCGTCAGCCCAAGCCAAGCGTAAATTGTTCTTTTGGACTATGGCCGGCACTTTCGGCCACAGTCCTGCCCAAAGAGCTGATAATCCCGCCGATACAGTTACGGCAGTGAGCCGGATTATCATCAAGGCAAATTTTGTTGGGATATATCTCATAGAGACGGCGATATTTGTTTGGCGTAATGTTAGGCATCACCACATTTGCTCCGGCGACTAAGGCCTTTTGCCGTCCCTTACTATCAATGCTACCAAGGGCAGTGGTGGCCGGCAAATGTGTCTGAGGCATAAGCAACCGGGCAATCGCAATCATTTTCAGTGTCAGTTCAACAGTCCCGCGCTGCGCGCTGGCCAAAGGTGTGTTTGGATTAGGAATAAACGGACCGATCCCCGCCATTTCCACATCCAACTCTTTGAACAAGAGCAAATCTGCTGCTAACGAGGTCAAAGTCTGCCCTGGCAAGCCCACCATGCAGCCTGACCCTACCTGGTAACCCAGCTCACGCAGTGTGTAAAGAGATTTTTTCCTGTTTCCCCAATCCATATCGGGGTGCAGCGCACCGTAAAGCTCTGCATCCGACGTTTCATGTTTAAGTAAATAACGATCTGCACCGGCTTCACGCCACAACCGGTAATCTTCTTTTGCCCTTTCGCCCAAGCTGAGCGTAACCGCCAAACTTAATTCTTCCTTCAGCCGGCAAGTAATAACGGCGATCATCTCTGCGCTGTAATATGAATCCTCACCTGATTGCAACACCACAGTTTTATAACCTAGCGGCACAGCAGCTCTGGCAATAGTCAATATTTCTTCAGCATCCAGCCGATAACGGGACAATGTTTTATTGTTTTCTCGTAAACCACAATACGTACAGTTACGCTGACAGTAGCTGGAAAATTCAATTAACCCACGCAGATGCACTGCGTCGCCCATAAAGGTCTTCCGCACCTGATCTGCGGCGGCAAAGAGGAACTCGAGCGCCGGCCCGTCGCAACTCAAAAGTGTGATGATTTCGTCTCTTTCCAGCTTATGCTCCGCCGCTGCCTGCTTAATAATACCTTCATATTTTTTCTGCATGTCTGCTCCTTATTTCTTCGTCAGTGCTGATTTAACGTTGACACCGTGAACTGTTCCCAGTTGACCTGTCATTGCGCCAATTTCATCTGTAGTCCCATCCACTATCAGGGAAATTACAGCAATCTTGCGTTCACGGTAGGGAATTCCCATCCGGCCGACAATGATTTCAGCATATTTGGATAGAATGTCATTGACAATTTTTACGCCATTTTCCCGATCCTCAATCACAACCCCGACCACGCCAATTCTCTTTTCCAGTTCAGCCACCTCCCTGCTAACTAAACAAACAAAAAGCCTGCCAAATAAACCTCACAGTTTGCTGGCAAGCTTGTTTTTCGCTCATTAAACACCCCCCCCCCTTCTCCTCAGGCAAAAACCCTCAGACTTAGGATTCGCACTAATCTCCTCGGACAAAGCAAGCCTAGTCCTCAGATTATCTCTTTTGCTATAACTGATTATAAAGTAGAGAGCACTTTATGTTGCACAGGATGAATGATTAACAGGTTCGAGGCGCCTTTTAATTCGGTCATATTCGTCCTGCTCAATGGGTGTAGTCTTGCCAACCAATCTCGCAAGTACTTTGTCCTCAAATGTTTTTTTGGCTAAATCCAAGCCATACTCGCTGGAGGGATAAACTTCAGAGATGGTGCGGCGAACCTTTTCCCGCTTAAAGTTTGTTATTTTTACATTCGTGTGAACCAAAATCTCTGTGGGAGCCCCTTCATCCTCTTTTTCAATAAGAGTTGCGACAACCGGACTAATCTTATACACCACAGCCAAATCCTCGTCATAGAAAAACTTGTTCATCGGCAAGCCCTCCTTATTTGATTGTCGTGAGTTGTGCTTCTTGGTTGAAAGATATGATTCCCAATATCTGCAAGAATCAGTCTTTCAGTATTAACAAATTTCGCCACGACAGAACATATTCCTGCCTGGTTTCATTATATTA
>QLUI01000350.1 GCA_018725345.1 Bacillota bacterium
AGCTTGTTTTAACCTGTAGCTTTTACCTGCAAAGGCCAGGATATGGGCATGATGGACGAGTCGGTCAATTAACGCCGCTGTCAGCCGGTTGTCGCCAAGTACACTGTTCCAATGTCCAAATTGCAGATTCGAAGTAATTATGATACTTTGTTTTTCATAAGCCTGAGCGACAACATTAAAGAGTAATTCTGCCCCATCACGGTTCAGTGGAACAAAGCCAAGCTCATCGATAATTAACAGCTCTGCCTTGCCGAGCAAGGACATCATTTTTTTTAAGCGCCCCAGCCGATGATTTTCCAATAGGATGTTGACCAAGTCAAGACAACGGAAAAAGCGGACAGCTTTCCCTTTGGCGCAGGCTCTTAATCCTAAAGCAGTGGCCAGAAAAGTCTTGCCTGTACCAACGGCGCCAACAGCCAGAATATTTTCACAGCGCTCAATAAACTTAAGTTCAGTCAGATCTGTTTTGCTGCTGGTTTCCGACATGGTGACCGGCGACCAGTCAAAGTTTTCAAGCGATTTGGAATTAGGGAAACCAGCAGTTTTGATTAGCATGTCGATTCTTTTGTTCTGCCTGACCCTTAACTCTTCGGCGAAGAGTTCGTTTAAGTACTGCTCTGCCTCATGAAAGGGCAGGTCCTGATAGATCAAGGGTACGTTGGCCAGTTTCAAGGCTTTACACTGTTGCGCCAAGGATAGTTGCATCTTTTTCGCCCCCTTTGCTCTTGGGCATCAACCGATCATATTCTTCAACCTCGGGCAGGTAATGCTTGACGCTTGACGGGCTGTAGGTATCGTCAAGGCTGCCTAGGGATGCATCCTGATTGCTCAGCTGGTATAGCAGGTGCCAGATTATGGCTTGATCCGTAATTTTGGATCCACCGGCCTTCTCAAGCGCTTCAGCAATGAAGTCCATGGCGTAGTCTTCATTGAGCAAGGTATCGATAAATTTCAACCTGTCCCGGTAGGCTTCAATGTCAGCTTCAAGATAGTTGTGTACTGCAGGGGGCAGGAAGCGGTAAAGGCTTGAGTTTCTAGCTCCTTTTGGTTTCTGGACAAAGATGGCGAAGTGACCCTTCCAGTCGATCGGCTTGCTTTTTAAAGTATATGGCCGGGGGAATGTGGCTAGGCACAGCTGGTTATGATCCAACAGTTCGACCTTATCCCACCAGAGCTTCGCTAGGATTAGCTCCCCGACCTTAGCGCCGGGCAGATCGTAGCTTTCTGAATCGACCTTGACTTTGCTGTATTTATTAACCCGGATGGTTTTAAATACGACCGGTTCGAATGGTTCCCTGGGCAAGGGAAGTAGGGCTTTTTGCTCTTCTGCCCACAGTTGGGCCATCTGGGTGCCCTTGGCGTAATGGGGTCTTTTTAAATCTTCTATGGCCCGTTGGTAGAGCTCTAGAGTCAGCGCTGCAAAGTCTGATGCTTCCGGATAGGGGATATACCAGTTGCGGCGGGTGTAACCGACCTTGTTCTCGCCGCTGCCTTTTTCATTACCTTTACCGGGGTTACAAAATTCTGCTTCAAAACGGTAGTGGAGCATGAAACGGACAAACAGTTCGCATAAAACTCTTTGGTCTTTTTTGCCGATACTGACAACGGCGGCGGAAAGGTTGTCAAAGCGGATTTTACGCGGCACGCCCCCGCTCATCTCAAAAATTAGACGCAGGCCGTAGAGAAAGCATAAGCTATTCTCACCGGGCAAGGGAACAGAGAAACCGGCATTGCTGAAAGGATAAGCTGCTGTTAAAGAACGGATTTCTTTAAATTCACCGCCCCAGACTACATGGGTCATGCCGAAATCAGCCTGAGCTTGTCCGGCAGGGTGGTCAAGTTCCAGATATTTTTCTCCCTGCCCATTTTTGAGTTCTTTTTTACGTTCCGAAACGTAAGCTCTGACGGTTCTTTCAGAACCGGTAAAACCGTGCTTGTTCTTAAGCAATCTCCAGATGGCCGTTGCCGTTCGGCGTTCTTTACGGGGCAGCAGATAGTCTTCTGAAATCCAAACTTCTACCGTATCGACAAAAGACGCCATGACCGGACGCCGACGGGTCTGTTTGTTTTGTACGGGACTCCAGTCGCCTTTTGTCGCATATTTGGCGGCTGTTCGCCAGTCTATACCAACTCTAGTACTAATCTCGTTGATGCTTAATTCTTCTTTCTCGTACAGGTATCTGATATACTCTTGCTGTAGCATTGTCATCACCTCTTATTTTCCCCCTTGTCTTGCCGACTTAGAGGGTATTCTTCAAGCTGGTGATGGCTATGCCTTCCTATCTGCCGGGTTCTGTATTTTTAACTGCCGTTCTATGTATTTCTATTATGCCGAAAACA
>QLUI01000351.1 GCA_018725345.1 Bacillota bacterium
AGGGAAAAGATATATTGGGGAGTGTCGCAGCAAATGATTGATCCTGAAGCAGCTTGGAAGGTAATTAACCTGAGTTCGGGATAAGGAAAATGATTTGAGTGCCTCCCAAGGGATGGGGTATAATAATCCTGTCTGATAAAACATTAGACGAGGAGGTACCATAAATGGATTTAGTCGAACTCTTTTGCGACATCGATGATTTTTGCAAAGAATTTATGTCTCGCTGGCAAAGGTTACTTCTTCAAAATGGTGTTATCAAGAGGGTAAAACCTTCACGCTTGTCATCCAGTGAAGTAATGACCATCATAGTCCATTTCCATCAGTCTCATTATCGGGACTTCAAGGCTTACTACATCGAGCATGTCATGAAACATCTCCGGTCGGAATTTCGGGATTTAGTCAGCTACAATCGTTTTGTGGAACTGATGCGCCCTGTTTTGATTCCACTATGTGTATATCTGAATCAACGCAAAGGTGCATCCACCGGCATTGGCTTCGT
Source organism: Bacillota bacterium (assembly GCA_018725345.1). GTDB lineage: Bacteria > Bacillota > Dethiobacteria > Dethiobacterales > Dethiobacteraceae > GPS1B09. The sequence continues at coordinate 500 of QLUI01000351.1, forward strand.
CGACTCAACACCCATTGCGGTCTGCCATAACCGGCGCATCCGCCGTCACAAAGTGTTTGCCGGCCTGGCTCAGCGTGGGAAAACCTCAATGGGCTGGTTTTACGGATTCAAACTCCACCTCATCGTCAATGATTGTGGAGAGCTACTTGCTCTTCGGGTTACACCGGGCAATATGGATGACCGGGAACCCATTCCGCTGATGGCAAAAAACTTTTTGGGAAAGCTCTTTGGTGACAAGGGATACATCTCACAAAAACTGTTTGAGCTGCTATTTCAGCAAGGACTTGAACTCATTACCACAACTCGAAAGAATATGAAGAATCGGCTGTTACCCTTGATGGATAAGCTATTGTTGAGAAAACGCTCCATCATTGAAACCATCAATGATCAACTCAAGAACATCTCCCAAATTGAACATACTCGACATCGAAGCGTTCCAAATTTCATGGTCAACTTGGTAGCCGGGTTAATCGCATACACACACCAGGAGAAAAAACCTTCCCTTAATTTTCCTAAAAAGCAAGGAGAACTTTTATCAGCCACCACATAGTTATCTCGAACTGAGGTTATATTAGCAATTTCTCCGGATTTAGCCTAGCAGTAAGATATACTAGCGTTGCACTTATGACAAATAATAGGAGACTGGAGGTTAGAATGATATCCTTTCCCAGTAATACCCCTGTGCGCCATAACACCAAGAAGAATAAGAGGGACAGGCCCATTGTTAAGGACATACCAAGTACATTTGCCGATCCTACAGTGCGCGCTCTAGCAGAAGCAAAAACCCCTACTGATACCATGTAAAAAGTTACCGCGGGAACAAACAACAGTAGATAAGTGTCAAAATGTGAATGCAGCGGGTGAAATTCTTCTACTATAACATTGGCCAGTGCAAAATAGGTTAAAACCATGATGTAGCTGCCCACTAACGAAACCGCAAGAGCGAAGAGAAATTTGCCCATAAAGACATGAATCCACGAGAGCGGCAGTGAAAGAAGACGCTCCAGGGTGCGATGTTCAGTCTCGCTAGCAATAGAAGGTATGGCGAGAAATGCAGCTACCAGGGACATGAAGGTCGGCAACAATAATGGGGCAAAATTCTCCAGACCATCCGTCACCATCACCACTCTTTCTGCCTCGGGTAGAACAATCCCGCCCATAAGAAGCCCTGGTTCAAGCACCCCAATAAGTATCAAATAGAATTTAACGGGAAGCAGTAAACCAAAGCCAATACTGTGGAGCGCCAGATGTCTAATTAACATTCTATTGCGTTTAAGCTGTAAGAATTCCTTGTAGACCACAGAGAGCAGCATTTTCATGATTTACTCCTTTGCATAATTTCCAAAAGCGTTTCCTCTAAACTCAAAGGACCAAATTCCCGCAGGGGACAATTTCTTTCGATAAAGTATTTTACCACATCATTCACATTCTCACCATCGCCTAACCTGAACGTTATTGTATCTCCATGAGCAAAGTACTCCCTGATGCATCCCCTCAGGCCTTCAAGATCAGGTGGTATCTCTGCCAGGACTATCTTGAAGACCTTGCCCAGCACCTTTGCTTTTACCTCTTCTTTGGTGCCACAGGAAACCACTTTGCCTGCCATAATTAAGGCAACGCTGGAGGAAATCCTTTCAACATCGGCCAGATCGTGCGAACTGACTACAACTGTTTTCCCCTGTCCTGCTAAGTCCTCGATCTTCTGCCTGAGGAACTCCCTCGAGTCGATATCAAGCCCGGTAAACGGTTCATCAAGAAGAAGTATTCGGGGGTCGTGGAGAAGTGCAGAGAGTAAACTTAGCCGTTGTTTTTGCCCTTTAGAGAGTGTCCTGACTCGAC
>QLUI01000352.1 GCA_018725345.1 Bacillota bacterium
AGAAGACGGACGAGGTCTTCCAAAACTACCTCGGCTCCATCCTCGACTCCCGAACCCGCCAAAGGCTCCTGCATCAACTCTGGCAGGAGGTCGTTAAATGAGCGATAAACCTGGCACCACTTGGGGCATTGAGCCCCATACTGAAGCCAAACACGAGATATTGAGATACTACCTCGGAGCCTGGTTTCCTATCTTAGCCTCAGTTCACCGTAGGTTGCTTTATGTTGATGGATTTGCTGGCCCAGGAGAATACTCTAAAGGGGAAGATGGCTCTCCAATCATTGCTCTCAAGGTGGCACGAGACCATGTGCTTGGCAAGAAGCTTCAGCATCCAAATAGGGAGTTGGTGTTCTTCTTTATTGAGGAGGATCAAGCACGATTTCAAAACCTGGAGCGGAAGATTAATGAGATACAATGGCCCCGCAATTTTAGCATAAGGCCACAGAATGATACTTTTGAGGAAGCTTTCAGTAGCGTGCTGGCTAAGATTGAGGAGCAAAACAAGCAATTAGCTCCATCTTTTGTGTTTATTGACCCATTCGGCCCCACCGGCTTCCCTTTGTCTTTAATCAGGCGACTTGCCCAGCAGCCAAGATCGGAGGTTTTAATCACTTTCAACTATCAATCCCTCAACCAATGGTTCTTACAAGACCCCCGTAAGCATAGGCATTTGGATGAGCTTTACGGAAGCGATATTTGGCATCAGGCATTACAGATTTCTGACCCAGGCCGAAAAGAAAATCATTTGATGGAAGCTTACCAGAAAGTAATAGAAGGTCTCGGCTGGAAGGGTCGCTCATTTCGCATGGTAAACAAACATAATCAGATACAGTATTATCTCTGCTTTGCTACTAGCAACTGGCAAGGTATGCTGGCAATGAAACGCGCTATGTGGAAGGCTGCGCCTACAGGAGATTTCCGATATTCTGATTTAACCAATCCTCAACAGCCCCGTCTATTTGATAAAGAACTCTATGATACGGAATACTCAAAAGATTTAGCAAATCAGATTTACCAGTCTCATCGTGGGCAAAATATCCCAAAACAAGAAATCTTGGAGCAGGATATTGCGTGGCATCCTGTGTGCATAGATCGCCACTTGACCGAGGCGCTGAAGGTTCTTGAGTACGAGGCCACTCCGCCAAAGATTACCAAAGTGGAGCGTTCCGGCGGCAAGAAACGCCGTAGAAGAACATATCCTGATGATTGCATAATTACCTCTGCACCTTGATACCAAAATTCGGGAAAGGACAGAAAATGTCATATCCAAAGATCGCATTAAAGGAGTATTCATTACTTGATGGCTCTAAGGCTCTGCTTGCTCACCATGTAGGTGATGGCTCAATCATAAAGAGATTTGATAAAACTCCACCCCCAAGCAAGTCAACAGATGTTATATGCCCCCACTTTTTGGAGCTGAAGTGGGCGTATGGCTGTCCCTTCGACTGTTCGTGGTGTTACCTTAAAGGGACTTTGAGGCTCCTTCCTACTAAAACTAAACCAGTGGTCAAGGACTATAAGAAAACAGAGCTACATGTAAGAGAATTTCTTAGCAGGGTGGATACTCCGGAAATCTTCAATACAGGTGAGATAGCTGACTCTTTAATGCGGGAAGGCTCGATCGAGCCCTTTTCTAAATTCATTATTCCTATATTTGAAGAGCAGGAAAGGCACAAGGTATTATTTGTAACCAAGTCAGACAATATTGCGAACCTGCTGGAAATTAGCCCTCATGATCAGGCTATCATAAGCTTCAGCCTTAATGCTGCTGAGGTGGCCGAAAGGTGGGAAAAGCGAACCCCATCAGTGGCGAGTCGAATTGAGGCAGGACGAAAACTCAGCAATGCAGGATACGAGGTCAGAATAAGAATTGACCCCATGGTTCCAGTCCCAGATTGGGTGAAGCACTACACTAGCTTGGTCGATCAGATTTTTGCAAACTTCATTCCCGAACGGATTACGCTTGGGTCTCTTCGTGGGCTGCAGAGCACTATTAACGAGAGCAAAGATAAGACCTGGCTGGAGTACTTAAAGGAAAACTCTAACTGGGGGAAGAAAATCGAATACAGCATCAGATACCAGATATACCAAGTAATCGTAGAACGCTTGAATGCGAAGTGGAAGTACACTGATGTTGCTCTATGCAGGGAAACGAAAGCAATGTGGGAAAAGCTGGGGATGAATTACGAAAGCATAAAATGCAACTGTGTGTGGTAGTCAGGTTGCCTGCGACCAGCGAGATGAACTCCTTCGGGAAATTGAGCGCTGTGATGAGGAGATTGACAACCCCGTCTACGACCTGCACGGGCTCACTGAGGATGAGAGGAGTAT
>QLUI01000353.1 GCA_018725345.1 Bacillota bacterium
TGAGACCCACCGGCGCAATCGCTACCCGTACGGCGTAGAGATCGAGGAGTTCCGTGGTCCCCGTCAGGTCTCTCCAGTGAGTTAAGGGGAACGTTTCACCTACCGGATAACCGGCTACCTCGAATCTGATCACCGTTTTGGCGTGCCCATGGACAGCAACCATAAGGGTAAAGCGCCCCGCAGCAGCGGTCTCGGCACGCCCTGCTTCTACCCCTTCTATCCAGGCGGTAACAAGCGTCCCTTTAACAACTGGCACAGCCCCCAGATGTGCCGTACCGAGGAAAGTCATCGGCGGTGGCCCCCAAGCAAAGGTGGCGGTGGGGAGCAGCAGCAACGCTGCCACTGCCAGCACCGCAACTAAAACTTTCAGTTTAGACATTCATCCCTCCTTAAGTACTTACTTTTAGCCATTGTTTAATTGACTTGTGCGACTTCTGAATTGCCCTGCGGGCTTCTGCCACTAACAATGGCCTCCCGACCAGGCATTTCTGGATAGCTACCTGTGCCCGGATGGGGAAACCTTGTTCCCCGGCACATCGTTGCATCAAAGGCATCAAGCTCACTATCCGGGGGGTGTCCCGGGCTTTCTATCGGGGCACCCCCCAAAATCATCAAGTCAGATCTTTAGGGTATCCAGCCACGGTTGTGCCAGCCGGCGCTGAGCGTCCACCTCATCCCACCGACGAGAACAGCTTCAATAGGTTCTTTGAGGAAGAACCAGTAAGCCATGCCGGCATCGAGATGTTCGAACCGCTTGGCTGGGTCTATCATGGCGTGCTTAATTGGGTCGGTATGATGCTGGCGCCACTCGCCGTCCATGAACCTCCAGACGCTGTGGTCGAGGCGGCCCCAGATGGCATGGAAGCCCTCCTTCACGCCAATCCTCGGCACACCCGGCTCAATGGTGTAGCTCGCCCGAGCAAATATGAGTGGGAGTTTTGTTACCGGGTCGGCAAAATCTCGGACGTAGGCGTAGATCCACTGGGGACCAGATAGATCTACAGGGATGGTAATCCCGGTCGAAAAGGCCCCCAGGGCGTTAGTCAGCGCTTCGGGGGGAAGCATTATGTGACCAGGCGTTTTGCCCTTCCAGCGAATAACGATGGTGCTAAGGGCGGGGAAGCTCTCCCCCGCTACTATGACCGGCTGTCCTACGGGACCCTTGGGTGGCGTTAACTTAATGACGGGGCTGGGAATTGTGAAGGTTGCGTAATCATTTACTGTCAGATCGCCCTCTCGATGGACGAAGATACGGTAGGCGTCAGGCCTTGCGAGAGGGATGGTAACTGAAGTGGTAAACCTACCGGCTGCATCAGTCGACTCAAAGCCTATAAGCATCCCATCTATAGTAGCCCACCGAACGAGTACCCTTACATCTCCAGGGAAGTGCTCCCCGCTTACGGTGATCGTGGTTCCCGAAACCGCTGTCGCTGGAGATAAGGTAATCGTTGGCACAGGCACTTCCACCGTAAAAGTCACACTGTGCTTAACCACCCTCCCCGGAGCGTGGACAAACTGCGATCCTGCAAGGGCTGGTGGAACCGTGCGGGGGACGGTGAAAACACCGCCAGCGGCAACCGTTACTACTGGTGGTCGTGGAATTCCGCCGATGGTAAGAGTAAAGGTCTCCCCCACCTCGAACCCCCATCCCCTGATTGTTACCCCAGTGCCCACCGGTCCCTTGGTGGGGTCGACGGTGATACCACCGATGGTGTAGGGCATCGAGGTGATCCCGGCAACGATTAAGGTATGCTCGCCCGGGGCCGGGTTTACGATACGGGCATCCGCTGCGAACACGATGTCCACAATTGCACCGGCTGTGATCGCTACCGGACTAGTAATGACCACGGTTCGGATTAGCACGGCGACAGCCGTGGCAGCCACGGGAGCTGCTGGCGGGAGAGCAATAGTTACATGAGCCGGCGGAATCACAGCAGGAACCGTTGTTCCCACGGGAAAGGTAACCGCGATCGTCCCGCCTGCGTCGACGCGTGCCGGGGCGATATATCGGATGGCATATACCCCTACTGCACCGGCCGTATGATGTGGGGCCACAGTCACCTCGGCGGTGCCTGTCGCCGCCGCCGGCGCCGCCATCACGGCGGTCAGGCTGGCCACCAGGGCCAGGATGGTCAGCACACTAAGTATTCGGTGTTTTGTTTTCATTTAGATTTTCTCCTTTCTTTTTTAGGTTCTAGGTTCTAGGTTCTAGGTTCTAGGTTCAATGTTGTTTTGGCTATCACCTCCTTTTTTTAGTCGAGAGTCCTTTTTTAGTCGATAGTCAATAGTCGCTAGTCCCTCACCTCCCCTCCCG
>QLUI01000354.1 GCA_018725345.1 Bacillota bacterium
TTTATGGCTCAGGAACAGTTGGAACACGAGGACAAATAGTCATTCCGCTGAAACTTAGAAAGGTCTTCAACATAAAAGCAGGGGACACTCTCATTTTCATAGGTAAACCAGAGCAGGAAGGCTTTGCAGTGATGAAGCCAGAAGGTATGTTGGCATTACAGCAAGAATTAGAAAGTATCCAGAGGCAACTACCTAAACTTGATGCTAAGGACTAAACCATCGTGGGCGGCTGCCCACCAGCGAATTATGAAAACGTAGCGCGGGGGCTTGTCCCCCGCCCGTGTTTGCCGAGGATAAACCTCGGCGCTACGTAACGGAGCTATTTCCGAAGCAAAACATATTATACGAGGAGGTGATAGTAAGCAAGAAAACAGGATTGAATAAGAAAGCTGGACAACTTATACCGGAAAGGAGGAGAACAAAGAAAATGAAACGAATCGTAGTTATTGGTGCACTAGTTCTGGCCCTACTGGCAACTACTGCGGTGGGTTGCCCTCAGCCCCAAAAGATTGCCGAGTTTGAAGTTACCGATTTGACCCCGGCGGAGATTTCCGTCGCGCCAGGGGAATCCGTCGCTGTAGAGGTAACGGTGAAGAATGTCGGGGAAGCCAGAGGTTCTTACGAGGTGGAACTTAAGGTAAATGACGAAGTTTATGCCTCCGAAACCGTTACCCTGGAGCCAAACGAGAGTACCACGGCAACCTTCACCGTTTCCATGGAAAAAGAAGGAATCCACGAAATAAGTGCCGATGGAAAGAAGGCCACGATAACGGTGGCGGCGATAGCCATCGGCCCCGAAGAGCTCCTGGGCAAGGTGGCGGCATTTATGGAGCTTCTGCACCAGGGGGAATTTGAGGCGGCGGTGGAATTCTTCGATGAAACGATGAAGGCGGTGGCGCCAGCACCGAAACTAGAGATCGTCTGGGACGGCCTGACAGCCCAGCTCGGTCCCTTCAAGTTTCTGGGAGAGAGTAGAGTGTTTGAAGAGGCAGGATTTCAAATTGTCCTGCAAAGAGCCGTCTTTGAGCGGGGTGAACTGAACATCAGAGTTGCATTTGATCAGAAGGGGCGGATCTCTGGGCTTTTCTTCCAGCCACCTGCCCCTATCGCCGAAGGCTGGAGCCCGCCGGACTATGTGGACGAGGCGGCTTTTGTGGAGGTGGAGGTAGTATTTGGGATCGAGGGATGGGAGCTTCCGGGGACGCTCAGCCTTCCCGAAGGAGAAGGTCCCTTCCCGGCGGTGGTTCTGGTACATGGTTCGGGGCCACATGATAGAGATCATACCATTTTTGGCGTCAACAAGCCTTTCCGAGACCTTGCCTGGGGTCTTGCTACCAGGGGTATCGCAGTGCTCCGCTACGAAAAACGAACCAAATATCACGCCGAAAAAGCCTTTGGTATCATTGAGGAGTTCACCGTTCAGGAAGAGACGATAGATGATGCTCTGGCAGCGGTAGCATTCCTTCGCCAAGCGGAAGAAGTCGCCCCAAAGGGTATCTTCATCCTTGGACTCAGCCTGGGAGGAATGCTTGCCCCACGGATAGCTGCTCAAGACAAAGACCTTGGAGGGCTGATCCTTCTTGCCGCCAATACAAGGAGCCTACCAGACATGATCCTGGAACAGACCGAGTATCTCATTTATCTGGATGGGAAGATAGATGAATTTGAAACAAGGCATTTGGAATGGATAAAGGAACAGGTGAGGAAAATAAGAGAACTGGATATAAGTGAGGGCGAGATCGTCCTTGGGGCATCAAAGGCTTACTGGCAAGACCTCATGGCCTACGATCAGGTGGAGACGGCAAAGAAGCTCAACATCCCCATTCTCATCCTTCAGGGAGGACGGGACTTTCAGGTTACCGTGGAGGACTTCGAAGGATGGCAACAGGGCCTTGCCGGTCTGGAAAATGTAGAGTTCAAACTCTATTCTGACCTCAACCATCTTTTCATAACCGGGAGAGATAAGCCCACTCCTGAAGAATACGTGATCCCCGGCAACGTGGCCGAGGCCGTGGTAAGGGAGGTCGCCCATTGGATCAAGCGCCACTCAGGGTAAGGCGAGGGGTCAAGTCCTGGGATCTGAGGAGTCAGGTCTTGACTCCTGACACCAAGGCCCCAACAGGGCAGACGGCGGCGCATTCCCCGCAGGAATCGCACTTCGATTCTCCCAGTGGCCTTTGGTCAAAGGTGCTTACCTGTGTTTGAAAGCCGCGGAAAGCAAAATTCAGAGGTCCGCCAACCTTGTGTTCGCATATCCAGACACACTTGCCGCACAGCACGCATTTATCGGGATCATAGGTAATCAGGGG
>QLUI01000355.1 GCA_018725345.1 Bacillota bacterium
GGGGGGATGCCGCGCCCTCACCGGCGATAAAGCGCAGCTCTTGCGGTTCATTGGGTTTAAGCTTCAGTGGGGGCAGCAAACCCCCACTGAAGCTTAAAGCTAGTTAAAATTCTATCTTTCGGTAGGTAATCCCAAAGCGGTCCGGCGCTCTCCCAAAGCGGCAAGTATTTTCGCAGCGGCTACTTCCGGGTCTGTCTCCACAATAAAGTAGCCGCCGGTCAGGTCCTTGATGCCTGCCGTTAGTAAACCGGCAACTGCCTGGCTACCCAGCACCGGCGGGACAACGCCCACGTGGGTGGGTAAACCGATGGCAACGGCCCAGGTGCCGATGGAAACCGCTTTTTCATGCATAGTTTCCGGAGCCGAAGCCACCACAGGCAGTTTGTCCAGGTCAACACCAAGCCTGTTGGCGACAGCCGTCGCTAAAGAGACGCCGCGGGAGTTGTCCACACAGGAGCCGATATGGATGACGGGGGGCAGCGGTCCGTTCAGGCCGTTTGCTTCACCAATAGCAGTGAGCACCCCTTTCAGCCCTGCTCCACAGGATTCCTCCACGCTGGCTGGATCCAGTAATCCGTGCCGCATCAGTGCTCCGGCACCACAGCCGGTAGCCAGGACCAGGACGTTTTCTTTCAGCAAACGGCGGGCAACGGTGACAAAATTAAGATCCTGGGGCACTTTAACGTTGTTGCAGCCGGCAAAAAGGCAGATGCCCCAGATATTGCCGGCGACAATCTGGTCAATTAAGGGCTTCAGAGGGTCATCGCTATTAAGTTTTGCCAAGGCCTGGACAATCGCCTCCACAGAAAAGCCGGTTACCACCTTTTGCTTGATCGGGGGGATTTCGGTGGCCTTGCCCTGTCTTTGGCGGAAGGCTTTTATCCCGAGGCGGACAATTTCCCTGGCGTTTGCCTTCGCTTTTTCTTCGCTGTAATCTACATGGACCGCGCCGGTAATCTTGGCAATTTCCATGGTGGTGACTACAGTACCGCCTGTGCAAGCAGCGGTGGTTACAACTGCCGGCTGGGCGCACTGGTAATCAACCACCATGGCGTCCAGAGCTCCCGTCATAAAAGCCATCTCCTGGCTGACAGAATGGGTGCAGGGCGGGACCCCATGCCGCATCAGCACTTCGTTTCCCGTACAGCAAATACCCACCACGTTAATCCGCTCCGCCCCGGCCTGCCGGGCTTCTTCCTCCATCTCACGGCTTACGGCGACAATCATTTCAGACAAAACCGGGTTATGGCCATGGACAGCAATATTGACCCATTCCGGTCCCAGTACACCGAGATTGCATTCAGACCCCCGGGGCACTGGGGTGCCAAAAAGAATGTCGGACAAGTCTGTTCCCATGCTGCAGCCGGCCAAGTCAGCAAGGGCGCACCGCACAGCCCCCAGCAGGGTATTGGTAGCATCGGCATCACAGCCCATGGAGGTCCGGTGCATTACCTCGGCAATTTCATGGTCGATCCCGGCAGGCAATAGGTGGTGTTTTTGGAAGAACTCTACTCGTTGTTTTGGCAATACCGTTGTCACCCACTGCACAGGCGTATCCTTCTCGTGGAAGTCGGCCAAAGCGGCATTAGCGACAGCTAGCGCCACTTCCTCCTCCTGATGTCCATCGACAAATAGCCCCAGCCGCCGGGCTACCGCCTGCAGTTTATCCTTGTCCTTGACGGTATAGTCGGGGGCTTGACCGCGGGCAAGTTTTTTCAGGGTATGGGCCAGGTGTTTGGCATGCCCAGAGTGGCCTGCCGTGCCGGCAGCGATGGAGCGGGCCAAACCTCTGGCAACGATCACATCCGGAGTGGCGCCACAGATGCCTAAAAGTGGTTTGCCGCCGCGCAAACCAATGCGGCAGGGGCCTTGCAGGCAGTGGCGGCAGCAAAGGCCGGCCTCGCCAAACTTGCATTGGGGCTGCATATCATGATAGCGATCCCAAACGGTGGCGACGCTATCCCGTTCCGCTTTAACCAGCATTTGCTGCACAGCTGGATCAGTTGATTTATTTTCCCAACTTGCCATTTAACAAACCTCCTTTTATTGAAGCGTGTGATAAAAAAGCATGGTATAATCCCCTGCCTTACCTATTCCTGCAGCCGGTTTTTAACCCCACTTGTTCTTCTTCATGGTCCTTCCAGTTCTGCTTTGGCGGATGCAGTTAAAAACTTAGCCTCAGACTGGAGTCTTTTAAATAAGGTAACACAGCGCGGGTCTAAATCGTCTTTAATGCCTTTCTCCGCAATTTCCAAAAGCCGGGGCAAAACGGCAAGCAACTCAATATGCAGCGAATTTGAC
>QLUI01000356.1 GCA_018725345.1 Bacillota bacterium
AAACTTGTGTTCCGCCACAGGCAGCCGGCGCCTACGAGCGGTAGCTAGCATTAATCGTGACGTAATCGTAACTTAAATCGGTACCCCATGCAGTGACAGTCTCGCCTCCCATACCTAAATCCACAGTAATTTTAATGTCCTTCTTTTGCAAGACTTCTTTGGCATGTTCCTCGTCAAAACGCATGCCCTGCCCGTCTTTTGTTACCTGCAGATCACCAAGCCAGATGTTGACCAGTTCCGGACGGAAATCTACATCAGTCTGCCCCATGGCAGAAGCAATCCGGCCCCAGTTAGCGTCCTCACCAAAAAATGCCGTTTTTACCAAGCTCGATTTTAAAATTCCCATGGCCAACTTTTTAGCAACAGCAACCGATGCCGCATGATTGATAGTTACTTCCAGAAACTTTGTGGCACCTTCACCATCCCGCACAATTTTTTTTGACAACTCCGTATTTACCCGCTGCAGTACAGCCACAAACCGATGGTAATCGTCGTTTTCACTTGTGATTAACGGGTTTTGAGCCATTCCGTTTGCAAGAACCACCACCATGTCGTTAGTGCTGGTATCGCCATCTACTGTAATCAGATTATATGAGCGATCTACCGTGTATAGTAAAGCTTTTTGCAGCAGCCCAGGGGCGATGGCGCAGTCGGTTGTGATAAATCCTAGCATTGTGGCCATATTGGGATGAATCATACCTGAACCTTTGGCAATCCCACCAACCGTAACTTTCATGCCACCTATCTCCAGGGCATATGCTGTGACTTTTTCCACTAAATCTGTAGTCATAATTGCTTCAGCAGCGTCTGCACCGCCCTGCTTAGTCAAGTTGCCCACTATCTGTTCAATGCCGGCTTCCACCATCTTCATGGGCAAATATTCCCCAATTACACCTGTTGACGCAACCACAACCTCGTCATCAGACAAGCCCAAATGTTGGGCGGTTATCTCGGCCATCCGGCGGGCATCCTCCAACCCTTGCTGACCAGTACAAGCATTAGCATTACCGCTGTTGCTGATAATGGCTCGCGCCCGTCCGGAGGCCAGGTGCTCTCGGCTTATGATTACGGGCGCTGCCGCGAAACGGTTTTTTGTATAAACGCCGGCAGCATGGGCCGGCGCCTCCGAATAAATCAACGCCAAATCTTTTTTATTCTTTTTTATGCCGCAAGGGATGCCTGCTGCCTTAAACCCCTGTGCTGCTGTGACACCGCCATCAATTTTATGGAACTTCATCACATTTACCTCCTTATTTCAGGCCGCACTCCTCAGGTAAGCCGAGCATGATATTCATATTTTGAACCGCCTGTCCCGCAGCTCCTTTAATTAAGTTATCAATGGCGGAAAGAACAATTAAGCGGCCGGTCCGTTTGTCTAGGCGAAAAGAAATATCACAGAAGTTACTGCCGCTGACGAACTTTGTTTCAGGAAGCCCCGGTGGTTGCAGCAAGCGAACAAACTGCTCCCCGCCGTAATACTTGTTATATACTTCCCACAACGTGTTTTCATCGAAACCTTCTTTCAACCGCAAGTAAATGGTCGAAAAAATTCCACGAATCATGGGCACCAAATGTGGCGTAAAGGTAATCGTTAGTTGTCTGTCGGACAGTGCGGATAATTCCTGTTCAATTTCTGGTGTATGCTGATGACCGGCTACTTTATATGCTTTAAAGTTTTCCGCGCACTCAGGAAAATGAAACGGCAATTGTGGAGAGCGACCTGCTCCGGATACACCGGACTTGGCATCGACGATAATGTCTGTCGTTTCTACCAAACCTTCCAGTAAAAGCGGCTTCAATGCCAACAAAATACTGGTGGGGTAGCAGCCTGGATTTGCCACCAACTCCGCTTCCCGGATTTCAGTACGGTTTACTTCCGGCACGCCGTAAATGCTTTGCGCAAGCAATTTCGGATGGCGATGCTCATAGCCGTACCACTTTGGATAGAGAGCCCCATCTTTTAAACGAAAGTCTCCGCTCAAATCCACCACCATTTTACCGGTAGCCAGCAGCTCCGGCACAATTTCCATGGCGTGTCCATGCGGCAGAGCACTAAAGATAAAGTCGCAATCTGCCACTTTCTTCATCTCCGCTTTCTCTAAAGGCAATTCTAAAACAGAGCGGAACTGAGGATACACTTGATCCAACCTTTGCCCAGCAAAGCTTTCAGATGTCAGATAATGCGGCCGTGCGTAGGGATGTCGCGCCAAGATGCCGGCAACTTCCCGTCCTGTGTATCCTGTTGCTCCGATAATTGCCACTTTAAACATTTGCTGGCACCTTCCTTATTGGTTAGTTTT
>QLUI01000357.1 GCA_018725345.1 Bacillota bacterium
GCGAAGCTGACGGCACAGCATGTTTTTTGCTTTCTTTCGCCTGTCTCAGTAGGCGTTCGGAGTCCGAATTCACACCAGCAAAGTCGGTTTCCAATTGTTGTGTAGTGGTTGCAACGTAAACACCAGTTATCCCCGCCGTGACGGTCTGTTGGCGGTAGGCCAACTGTTCCTTAATGATGAAGTCTTCCGCAGCTTGACGGGTTCCGAACTCTGCCTTCACCGCTCCTCCGCCGGCGTAGACAAGGGTGCCGTTTTCCGCCTTTGCCGCCGCACTTACACGTCCTTCTTCATTTAACTCAGCTAGGAGCGCACTTGCACCGCGCACCTCCCGAATCTTGTTTGTGGCAAAGACATAGCCTTGAATTTGATCGGTGTCCATTGATACAAGGAACCTGGTATCGCCCATCGTTCTGCCTCCTTTGTGCAGCAGCCGTTACAGCATCTTGCGCACGGCCCCATGCTGTCGGCCCTGCCGCAAATGCCGCACTACATGACGCCAAAACCAAATACAGGCATCTCCTCCCGCGACGGCTGCAGCAATTTCGGCCAAGGAATGATGCCTGTCAAAAATCGGCGGGCATTTATTGTCTTACTCTGCTTTGGCTGTTTGTATTCTTGTACTTCCCCCTTCCTTATTCCTCCCCTTCTGACAGATTCCTGTAAGAAAAAAGAAATATTTTGCCCTCTTTTGTTAAAAATAGGTTAATTTTGCGCAACTTCAGGATTTTAAGACCCTTGATCATTCGCGCTCACGAAAACGCTTTCTCAATCGCCGCTTCAAGCTCCCGCACCGTAGGCTTCGCGTACCGGCGCGTGGTGTTCACGTCAGCATGGCCCGCAAGCTCGGCTACCGTGGCGATGTCGATCCCCTTGCCGACCAACTCGCGGCAGAAGGTAGTGTGGCGCAGCTTGTGCGGATGGACGCCGTAGACGGCCAGCATGTGCTGGACGGCGCGGGCACTCATGCGGCTCCTTTGGTTGGAAACAAACAGAGCCGGGTTGGAATCGGTCCTCGCGTCCAGGCATTTCGCCAGGTGAAACCGCGCTTCGGACGACAAGGGCACGGCTCTTGCCACGGTGCCCTTGTCATGGCGGACGGTGAGGGAACCGCCGCGCACGGACATTACTAGGTCGTCCTGGTTGAGCGCGGCCAGCTCTGAGTACACGCAGGCCGCAGTGCAGGAGAGTGTATACTATGGCAACGTCACGGAGTGAGCCATCACGTTCTATGTCTCTAACCAGGGTCCGTTCCGCTCGTTTCGTTCAAGGCTCTTTGAAACAATGCTGCGGCTCCTACGGGCCTCCGGCGGGTGGTGTGGTTCGGAATTGTTTCATGCGCAGCAATCTGTCTGTCATCGTTAGGAGTTATTTTCTTGGCAAACCCTTTTTAGGTTGATTAAGGCTTCAACCGGTTTTTCACAGGGAGGTCATATCTCCTGTGTTGGAATATTTCTCCGTCCTCTGCCGTTCTCCTGCCCGGCAGCAGCGGGGATCGCAAAGACCGACATCACCATGACTACCGTTAGCGCCACTGAGAGCTTTCGTAACGCTTTTTTCAAGTTCATTCAACTCCCTTTAATTTTTCCGGCAACCGCCACCACAGGTAATATGCCCCCAGCCTTTTCGCCCTATATTTGGAAAACGTTGCCAGGTTGTTCCAATTTTATCACGCCCCCCGAAAGGTCAAGGCGGTTTATGTTAAATCCTGGTTAATCTTTCTGAACCTCTCCCTGGCTTTAGCCATGGGGATGTTCAGGCTTGCATCTCACTGTCCGAATAACAGCATCCATACATAATCAGCAAGGCGAAAGACGGGCTAAGTATAACGACCAACCAGCAACGCAACCGATAACGCGCCCGCTAAAATATCCCCGGCTGGGACGCGGATCCCGAAACGCTGGGATAGCAGCCAATCGGGTAGGAGGCTACCCATTATTTGAATACGCCAAAGATTTTCTCATATGCATACGTCAGCAGTAATCTCTGACAATGGTACTTCATACTTCATACCCGATTATACGTTTTAATCCCCAGTTTCTCTCGAGAGGGCTTCGGAGGCTTCTTTGCAATACATTTCTCCAGATTCGTATCCAGGAAACTCAAATTTTGCCATTATACATAGAGACTGTCGATAAAATAAATAGAAAAAGCCTTACCTGAGCCTGAATATGGTATGAGCCCAGTTTTCAGAATCATCTTCCTTTTTCAGCTGGATATTTGCTCCATCCAGCCAGAGTTTAACATTTATAGCTCGGGTACCTGCAACAATCTAACTCTGTTTAGGATGTTACCGGCTAAGT
>QLUI01000358.1 GCA_018725345.1 Bacillota bacterium
TTTGTTCTGGAGACAACTCGCTGGGATCACCCCCGTAAGAAAGCTGGCACAAACCATTCAAGCCTTCTCTTGGTAAAGTCCGATCCAACGACTCCCTGTCCCCTTGCTAACCCCAAGAACCTTCCCAACCATTTCATGGCTCAATCCTTCTGCTTTCATCAGCAAGCACAACAAACGCTCAGATATCTTGCGGTCTCGGGTTTCCCGATAGTGATTTCGGATGGCAGTTGTTTCCTCTGCCGAAAGTTCCAACCTCTCACAGTATTGACGCATGGTACCACCCTTTCTGGATGCAATCATCCTTTAGCCTTTTTAGAACATCTTACCATGCGTCAGGCTGAACATCAAGTAATTTGCTATTCTCGAGGGCGTGCAGTATACATCAAACGGTTAAAGAAGGGGACCTTCTCTCCCTATGGTGCCTCTTTTATCTATACCCCTTTAACCCTACCTTCCACCCTAGGGTGTATCGGTGTTGCCACTCTGATATGGGCAGCCACGGCATCTCGGAGGAAAATGCCCGTATCCAGCCTCACTTTGTTTATGAACATTGTATATCCATCTCCACCCGCTGCCAGGAAGCAATTGGTGGCGACCCTGTACGTTCTGGCCAGCTCCAGAGGCAGTCCTCCTATGGTTACCTTAAATATGCGCTCGCCAGGTGGCCGCGCTGGATCGAAGGTGAAGCTCATCCCGGAGACCTGAGGAAAAGCGCCGCCTCCAATTAATGGTTGGCTGACACCGTGCTCCAGCGCTCGCCGGATCTCCGCACCGGTGAGCTCCAGGACCACTATGTTGTTGTCGAACGGGAGCGCGGTGAATATATCCCCAAGGGTGATCGGCCCTACAGGAATATTGGCCCGGAGCCCACCACTGTTTTGGATGGCAATATCTGCCCCGGTGAACTTCCTCATCACATCAGCAACCAGGTTGCCCATGTTGGTCTCCCTGAACACCTCCCACCACATCCCTCTATCGAGGAGGATCGTTGTCACTCCGATCACTTCGGCCATCGCTACCTGCACTGCCTCTCTGTATGGCTTTATTATACCCTCTATAGCTGCATCCTTTTTTATGTCCAGCGAGGTGGGGAGAAATTCATGGGTGAAGCTGGTTACTATGCCATCCTCAACCACGATGTCCAGCCGTCCCAGAACCTCGCTGTGGTGGCCTGAACTAACCAGGATGGTGTTCCCAACCTCCTTTAGGATCTGCGTGTGACAATGAGCGGTCACCGCGACCGCAATCCCATGCACCTCCGGGAGCCTCGCCGCCGCAGCCCCTATACCCATATGGTTCAGCACGACGATGAGATCAACTTGGGGAGCTAGCTGCTTCACAAACTTCCAGGCGACCGTCACCTCATCTAAGAACTCCAGATCCACCACGTTTTTCGGGTGGGTCAGAATGGGGGTGCGTGCTGTCGCCAGGCCTATGATCCCGATCCTCAATCCTCCTACTTCAACAATAGTGTAGGGAGGAAGGAAGGGGACAGGCACGCCGGTCCTGTACCGTACATTGGCGCCGAGGATCGGAAATTTCGCCTGGTTAGCCCTCTCTTGTAAAACCTTAAGCCCGAAGTTGAAGTCGTGGTTGCCGACTACCATAGCGGTATAGCCCATTGCGTTCATCACCTCAATCACGGGCTTGCCCTTGAACAGGTTGGCCACACTCGTGCCGTGGATGGTATCACCGGCATCTAAGAGGATGGTGTTCGGCTGCTCCGCTCTTATTTGGTTGACCAGGGTGGCTATTCGGGCGATCCCACCGATGTACTCCCCCTCCTCTGCTCGCCACGGCGGATCTAAATGTCCGTGTATATCTCCGGTGTGCAGAATCGTAATCGTCGTTCCCTGTTCCCGTACCGGGTTGATCCCCTCCGCTACTGACACCGGAGAGCCAGCAACAACCAGGCTGATGGCTAACAAGATTGGCACTAGGGTTAACAGCATTCTGTTTTTCGTTGATTTACTCCTCAGGTGCATGTTGTCCTCCTTCATATTTCTTGTGTTTCCCCCTGATTTATTCCTTGTGTCCATGTTATCCTCCCTCATATTTTTTGACCGCTTTTTCTACTGAACTAACCCATTCTACATGCTGTCCTCCTTCCTTTTTCCTGTTACACTATATCTGCTCGCCTCCCTGGCTTATTCATCTCATAGGCATCACCCTCCTTTTCTCGGTTTTAGAGCGTCAACTACAAGTCTCCTTTATCCGAATCTCCTCCAGGCGCTCCTTCAGCCGGTGCCAGAGCCAGAGAAGAAGCCCGGCGAAGGTTGCCA
>QLUI01000359.1 GCA_018725345.1 Bacillota bacterium
AGATTTTCTGCATGTTGCATTTAAATTTTTTGGCAATCTTATACAGCGTGTCATCTTCTTTGATTTTATATAGATAACCATCGCATCTTTTGGGCGGCTCGGGTATTATTTCTGAACTGGCATATTTTGCCGCTTTTCGGTAAGCTATTATCCCTGTTTTGCGCATTGGCGACATGATTTTTTCACCTCCACTTTATAACTAGTGTATGGCAAACAATGATTCGTGGTGAATTACAAATTAACTTAAAGGAATTCCGCTTCGGTTATCGAAGCTAGCAATGCATTGAAAAACTATGGGAAGGATTGTTGTGGTGCTTTTTTTGATATTTTCCCTCAAAATTTTTTCCCCTGTTTGCGTCGACTAACAGGGAAATCTACATTGAGCAGCAAATTAGAGGACAGAATTAATCTCAGACGGCCTGTCAAACCGCTTTTACGGCTCCATTTGATAAATTTTACATTATCTTACTGTAAACAGAGGGAAAAATGATTAAATGTAGAAGATAGTAATGATTTTTGGCATTGTTTGCTTCCACAACTGAATATATTTATACATAAATGATTTAGGGGTTGATTAACGGTGAAAACTGTTAAAGAAAAGCAGATTCTTGTTGTAGACGATAGCAAATTTCTTGCCCAAATAACTGCAGATACGCTGAGTAGATACGGTTATCAAATCGAAATTGCGCTGACTGGCGAAGAAGCTGTGGAAAAAGTTTGCAACGGTGTTCTCTCCCCGGATCTCATTTTGATGGATATAGAAATGGGAGCAGGAATAGATGGGGCGCAGGCGGCACGTCTGCTCCAGCAGTGCGGAGAAATTCCTATTGTTTTCGTGTCTGCCCATACTGAGATGGAGGTGGTAGAAAAAATTCGCTCGGTTGCAAGTTATGGTTACGTACTGAAAGGAACCGGCGAAAATGTGCTGGTCTCCATAGTTGAAATGGCTCTGCAACTTTATGAAGTAAACTCCCTGGCAAATATGCACCAGAAGATTAATGAAAATTCACCAACCGAGATCTATATTTTCTATCTGGAAACCTTAAAATTTCTTGCAGTTAACCGTGGCGCCCGGGAAAATCTGGGATATACCATGGACGAACTGAGCAATATGACACCGCTTGATCTTGAGTATGAACTTGATTTGCAAAGTCTCAAAGCCAGGTTTGAGCCGTTGGTCTGCGGCTCGAATGTGCAACGACTATTTTACTCGTTGCACCGTCGAAAAGATGGCTCCCAATATCCTGTTGAAATTCGCCTGCAACTTCATTGCTTCCAGGGAAAAAAAGTATGTGTGGCGTTTGTCATCGACCGGACTGACTCTCTGGCACTAGAAGAAGAATTGTGGCTATTAGCTGTTACCGATACACTTACAAATGTCTATAACCGTCGCTATTTTACTCAAAAGATGGAAGAGGAAATAGAGCGCGTTAGGCGGTCTGGCAGTAGTTTTTCCCTGATCATGCTGGACATAGACCACTTTAAAAATGTCAATGACATGTTTGGTCATAACGCCGGCGACTTGGTTTTGAAAAATATGTCAGCGATGATCTTAAACAGAATCCGCAAAATTGACACCATGGCTCGTTGGGGCGGGGAAGAATTTGTGTTGCTTTTACCGGAAACCGACGTAAATGAAGCAGTGATTTTGGCTGAAGCGCTGCGGAGGCAATTAAGCGAAATGGAGATACCGGGTGTATGCAAGATAACTGCCAGTTTCGGTGTTGTCAGCTATTCTTCCGGCGATACGGTTGATACATTGGTAAATAGGGCAGACAAGAGGATGTACGAGGCAAAGTCAGCCGGCAGAAATTGTGTTAGGTAAAATGGCTGGCGCGCAAGGAAAGGAGAAAGTTTGAGAAAGAAAGGAATTGTATTTTTGGCGCTTTGCGCGGCGGTGCTATTGCTGTCATTGCTAAACGGTTACTTTGGCCGTAGTTCGGCAAAGCCGGAGAACAGACTGGAACACATTACTGTGAGGGAAGCAGCCGCATTACTCGAAAGCAAAAAAGATGAAGCAAATTTTGTCGTCCTTGACGTGCGTACCCCGCAAGAGTTTGAAGGCGTTCGCCTTCAAAACGCTGTCAATCTGGACTATTATGGATTAAACTTTCGGGAATCTCTTAACCAGCTGGATAAAGGCAAGATTTATCTGATTTATTGTCGGACAGGGCGACGAAGCAGTTTAGCTTTGATGATCATGGAAGATTATGGTTTCAAAGAAGCTTACAATGTGCTCGGCGGGATTGTGCAGTGGAAAACGGAGGGT
>QLUI01000036.1 GCA_018725345.1 Bacillota bacterium
AAAAAACAGTCGTGTTAATTTCGGCAAAAGCAGTCTATTTCCTTTTTATCTCTTCATTGTCCTCGGCATGGTACACTCCTAAGCTTATTCATCTCGCTGCCACAGGGATATCGGCCCGTGGTACAGATAATAATTACACTGAATCCTGCCATTATAAAGTTTTCTTTTTTTGGTGGCAGGCCGTCCGAATATCTGCTCGAAACCCAAATGGGATGAAAGGAGAAATAGTGACCAAGACGGATGTTTAGCAATTAGCTGGCGCATTTCTCGATAAATAACTTCCGCTTCCTTCACTTCGCCCAACCTCTCTCCGTAAGGTGGGTTACAGATTATAGAGCCGTGCTCATAACGGGAACGAAACTGTGCCAAAGGCAACTGTTGAAAGTGGATATATTCTTCCACCCCAGCTTTACGGGCATGATGCCGTGCAAGACTAAGCACTTTTTCATCAATATCAGTACCGATAATCCGCAAAGACCGCCCCCGCATTGCAACACTTCTCGCCTCAATCCGTCCTCTCTCCCATAACTTAGCGGGGATGTGTGGCCATGATTCCGCCACAAAACGGCGGTTCAGTCCCGGAGCTAAATTAAGCGCTGACATCGCTGCTTCAATCGGAATAGTTCCCGAACCGCAGAGAGGGTCTGCCAGCACCCGCTCTGGTGACCAATTACTTAACTGTATTAAAGCGGCCGCCAATGTTTCTCTGAGCGGAGCCTTGGCAGTCAATTCCCTATAACCTCGTTTGTGCAGACCGGCACCGCTTGTATCTACGGTGAGTGTGGCTCTATCTTTCAGCAGCCCAACCTCTATTTTATAGCGCGGCCCTGTTTCCTCAAACCAGCGCTGTTTATATGACTGCTTAATTTTCTCTACAATTGCTTTTTTTACAATAGCCTGGCAGTCAGACACACTAAACAGTTTGGATTTAATTGATTTACCAGCCACCGGAAACTCCGCGTCTGCGGTTAAAAGATCTGCCCAAGGCAAAGCCTTAGTCTGCTGGAACAATTCCTCAAAAGTGGTGGCGTCAAATTCGCCCATTTTCAGCAAGACACGATCGGCGAAGCGGAGCCAGAGGTTTGTCCGGCATATCGCTTCTTCATCACCTCGGAAAGTGACGCGACCGTTCTCCACCATTTGATCAGTGTACCCCAGCACTTTTAACTCTTTTGCCACTACCGCTTCCAAACCGAACGCCGCGGTGGCAATAAGTTCAATTTTTGCCATAGCCACTCTCCTACATCTAAAATATCTCAGCTACTTTGGCTACCAAACTACAGCTTGACCATCTATTATCTCCTGTCAATTACAAGAATCCCCCTTAGAAACCCCCTTGCAGAGGATCGTAGCTTCCCTGGAGGAGACATTTTTCTATGCAATGAAAAGCTAATCGCCTGTTAAGCCTTTATCCCCCTCCGTGATCACCGTTCCTTCCCGCTTGACCCGCCAGTTTAGATATGCTCCGGAGAAAACCAAAAACACGCCTGCAAAGCCTACTGCATCTGGAAATTCTCCCCATAGCAGCACGCCAATAAGCATGGCAAAAATAGTATTACCATAAGAATAGATTGACAAATCGCCCGCCTCACCGTAGCGGTAAGCATGTGTCATGAAAAACTGGGCGATTGTGGCAGTCACCCCTGCAACCAAAAGAGCCTGCAGCTGAAATATGTCCGGCATCACAAATCCTCGAACCAGCATAAACGGAAGGGTAGAGAAAGTGCTAAAACCAGTGAAGTAAAAAATGATGATCTGCGGATGATCAGAGGCGCGAAGGTGGCGAATGACGGTGTAGGCCGCCGCCGTAAAAAATGCTGACAAAAGGCCTGCTAAGGCGGGTCCCAGCAGATAGCCTGTCCCCGGTTTAACAATCAGAAATACGCCTGACATAGCAACCATAATTGCCACCCACTGCATTTTAATAATCTTTTCTCGTAAAAACAGAACCGCCAAGACAAGGATAATGAACGGATTCACCTGGTGAAGGATTACTGCATTGGCCAGCGGCAACCGGTCAATTGCATAAAAGTATGAAATAAGCCCTAGAAAACCGAATAGAGATCGATAAAACAAGGCCTTCTTATCACTTCCCGCAAATCCCCTTCCGGAGTGCCAAATAATTAACCCTGAAACAAAAAAACCCACCATGTTGCGGAAAAACACCTTTTCCATGGCAGGCAAATCACCGGCTAACTTTACGGCGGCAGCCATCATAGCAAAGAAAAGCGATGACATTACCATATAAAAAATACCTTTGTTCTTGTCAGCCATTCTTCTCCAAACATCCCCGACCGCATACCGTAGTCGCCGCTTTCGGCGTTTTGTGGCCGGCAATCTCAATAATTTAACTTTTCTAGACCATCATTTAAACCAGACCGGCTCTCACTCCACAGTTACACTTTTAGCCAAATTCCTCGGTTTATCTACATCGCAGCCGCGCATGACGGAAGCATAATAAGAGAGCAGCTGGAGGGGGATGACGGTTAGAACCGGGGTAAAAATCGGATTAGTGGCCGGGATTGCAAAGACATCGTCCACTTCTTTACCTGTTTCGTTATCACCTTCGTTGACAATGGCTATCACGTAGGCGTCCCGAGCTTTAACTTCCTTGATATTGCTCCACATCTTTTCGTAGAGATCCGGCTGGGTGGCTAAGGCGATAACAGGAATATTTTCCGTGATAAGAGCCAATGTACCGTGTTTTAGTTCACCGGCTGGGTATGCTTCCGCGTGGATGTATGAGATTTCCTTAAGTTTAAGGGAACCTTCGAGGGCAACTGCGTAGTCAAGACCGCGACCGATAAAGAATGTATCTTCCCAATCCTTAATCCGGCTGGCAATTTTTCTGATAACTTCTTCTTGCTCTATGATGCCGGCAACGTCCACTGGTAGCTTCTGCAGCGCTGCAGTCATAGCCATAATCTCATTTTCCGGAATCAGCCCGGCGATCTGACCAATTTGCAGTGCTAACAGATAAAGTACGATCAACTGCGTAACATACGCTTTAGTAGATGCCACAGCTATTTCCGGTCCGGCCCAGGTGTAGATGACACGAGCTGCTTCCCGAGAGACGGTGCTACCCACCACGTTGGTGATGGCTACCACTGGACTTCCTTTCTCTTTTGCCAGACGCATGGCTGCCAAGGTATCCGCAGTTTCACCCGACTGGCTGATCACAACCACAAGGGTATCTTCTCCCAGGAGAGGATTCCTATAACGGAATTCCGAGGCTACGTCCACTTCTACCGGAAGGCGAAGCAGCCTCTCAAACACATATTTTCCCACTAAACCGGCATGGTAAGCAGTACCGCAGGCCACCATCACCACTTTTCGCAGTTGCCAAATTTCATCTTCCGCCAGATTCAGCTCTGCAAGATTTACAAGTCCATCTGCAGTAATCCGGCTGCGAAGTGTATCACGAATTGCTTTAGGTTGTTCGTGAATTTCCTTCAGCATAAAATGTTCGAAGCCTTCTTTTTCAGTAGCCACCACATCCCATTCCACATTGAACACTTCCTTGGACAGCTGCTGGCCGCCGCTTTCCACAGTCGCATTGTCACGAGAGACTTCCGCCAGTTCGCCATCTTCCAGAATAATAGTTTTGCGAGTGTATTTCAGTAGTACAGGGATGTCTGAAGCAATAAAATTTTCGCCCTCACCAAGACCGATAACAAGCGGGTTGTCTTTTCGGACACAAATCAGACGATGAGGATCGCGCTCACTCATCACGACCAGGGCATAAGAACCGCTAACCTTTTCTAAAACTTGGCGAACTGCTGCTTTTAGATCACCACAGAAATAATGTTCAACCAAATGTGCCAGAACTTCCGTGTCAGTTTCAGAACGAAAAAAATGCCCTTCTGCTTTAAGCCACTCCCGCAGAGCCTGGTAGTTTTCAATGATCCCGTTGTGAATGACCGCAAATTCTCCGCTACAATCACTGTGGGGATGAGCATTCATGTCGCAGGGACGACCGTGGGTAGCCCAACGGGTATGACCGATTCCCATTGTACCGAAGGGAACCTGCTCTCCTATCTTCTCCTCGAGCTTGCGTAGCCTGCCCACTGATTTTATGATCTCCAGCTGGTCTTCATCTAACAACGCAACGCCTGCTGAATCATAACCGCGGTATTCTAACTTAGACAAGCCATCTATAAGGATGGGGTATGCTTGTTTTTCCCCAATATAACCGATTATCCCGCACATTCTTTAGTCAGATTCTCCTTTCCTAACAAACCATGATCCCCTTTTGTCGCGGTAATCGCTTACCGGTATTGTGGGAGTCTTGCGGCCGTGGTTCGGCCGGGAGGCATCCGCCGAAAAATCGATAAACCTCCACCTCGTCAACACACAAATTGTGTGTCCTGGCGCTTTTGGATATGCAAATCTTTTGCTGCACTCCCTTTTATGCTTTAATCATTCAAGCCATCTCCCCCTTAATCACCTCCGCCAACTCACTAGCCATCAGATGCAGTTCATCCTCATTTGGCCCCTCCAGCATAACGCGAATTAATGGTTCTGTTCCGGAAGGTCGAACCAACAATCTGCCCGAATCAGCCAGTTTCTTTTCCACATCAGCCATAGCTTGACTAATCCGTACGCTTGTCTCCCAGCCGGCACTCGCCTTAACGCGGCAATTAACAAGCACCTGCGGATAACGGATAAAACTGGCTGCAAGCCTTGAGAGCGGCTGTTGCTTATCGACCAAAACAGTAGCCAGCTGCAGCGCCGTCAACACACCGTCGCCCGTAGTGTTATGATTTAGCAGGATGATATGGCCAGACTGTTCTCCCCCCAGATTATACCCACCGGCCAACATTTCTTCCAATACGTAACGGTCTCCTACTTTTGTACGCAAGATGTTAAAACCATGCATCGCGGCAGCTTTTTCCAAACCTAGATTACTCATAACGGTGGAAACAATCGTGTTTTTCCGCAGAAGTCCTTTTTCCTGCAACGCCATGGCTAAAATAGTCATGATCGCATCCCCGTCTACCAAGCTGCCTGTTTCATCAACTGCCAGCACACGATCAGCATCACCGTCAAAACTAAAGCCGAGATGCGCGTCATTTTCTCTAACGGCACGACTTACTGTTTCCGGGTATGTTGACCCACAGTCTTTATTAATATTAATTCCGTCCGGATTATTATGGATAACGATTACGTCGGCGCCGAGGGCATTAAATACCTGAGGGGCTAGGCGGTAAGCCGCACCGTTTGCACAGTCCAAAACAATGCGCAAACCAGTCAAACGACTAGGCACAGTAGAAAGCAGATAAGCTAAATAGCGACCTTCCGCCTCATTTTCCTGGAAAACGCGACCCACGTGCCCGGCTTCCGGGCGAGGAAGGTTGTCCAACTGTCGGTAGTAAAGTTCTTCTATTTCCTCTTCAATCTGATCCGCTAATTTAAAGCCGTTAGCATTAAAAAATTTGATCCCATTATCCTGGTAGGTATTGTGTGAAGCAGAAATCATCACGCCGCCGCAACAATCCAGTTTTCTGGTGAGCCAAGCAGTAGCCGGAGTGGAAGTTACCCCGGCTATATAGACATCAACGCCTGCCGAAGTCAAACCGGCGATGAGCGCACACTCCAGCATGGGGCCGGAAACACGGGTATCGCGGGCTACAAAAACGGCGTTTTTGCCGTTTCGCTTTTGCGACAGCAAATACGCCCCGCTTCTCCCGATTTTAAAAGCCATTTCAGGAGTCAATTCCCGGTTTGCCACTCCGCGGATTCCGTCTGTCCCAAAAAGTTTTCCCATATTAGCTTTTCTCCTCTCGGACTAAAACTATTGTAGTATAACACACCCTCTCATCATTTACAATTGCTACTGCGGCTCAATCACAATTTCTACCTGAACCTTACCGGTAAATAAGCTGCTCACGCCGTCGACCAGACGGCTAAGAGTC
This sequence comes from Bacillota bacterium, assembly GCA_018725345.1. GTDB lineage: Bacteria > Bacillota > Dethiobacteria > Dethiobacterales > Dethiobacteraceae > GPS1B09. The sequence continues at coordinate 5,916 of QLUI01000036.1, forward strand.
AGTTCAAGAAAGATGTTCCCGGTGGCATTTGAAATATTTGCGAGTTCTGTTACAACCTCACTTATAGCGGCCAAATCTTCTTCAGCCCCCTCCAGCGTTACGGTTGCTGGTGTTATTGTTACCTGACGAACAACATAGCCTGCTGCCGGCTCCCCACTCAACCGAACACGAACCGGCACTGTTTTCTGCGGTTTAGAGAATGGAATCAAGACTTCTACCATAGCCGGGTTGACCACCAGATTATTGATTACTTGTCCGGCTTCGTCAACAGCTTGCACAGGCACCATCTGCACACGATCCCCATCAGCAGCGTCCACGTTCACTGTAGCCCTGGCTCTGTCTACACGAGCCAGCATTGAACGAGGTCCGCGCACAAAAACTGCGCCCGGCAGTATCCGAGGCTCCCCCATCACAAATCCAACTTCAGGTGAGCCGGTTATCTCAAGAACTATGGGCTTTTGCGGTGATTCAACTACTTCCAGTGTTACCGCTACTTGTTGCGGAACAAAAGAGAGCACCCGCACACCACGGGGAACTTCCGCCTTCGGGAAAACGCGGTGCTGCCCCTCACTTAGCCCCTCTAGGTTTACACTGGCTTTAATATCTTCCGGGGTAATCTCATTAATTAAATCCGCCCGGCCGTTTAACACTACGTCTACTCCCTCGGGAATGTGCATTATTTCCAGCCGATCATCTAAGTTAAGCCAAGTAAGCGGAACATTTCGGAAAGTGCGAGTTACTTCGGGGATATTTGCACGCAAAGCATCGCCTGTAACGTACACCCAAAGCATCATCGCCAGAAAAAAAGCAATAACTTTTACAACAGTATTATTTTTAAGAAGGCGTTCCATCATCTCAGTTCGACCTCCATTGCCAAAAACTCTGGTTTTGAGCAGGCGGCTTGCATAAATTTATCAACAACTGCTTCAGCGTCAACTCATCCAAATAGCGTGTCAGCTTCCCATTATTTGTGATAGAAACTACCCCAGTCTCTTCAGACACGACAATTGCCACCGCATCCGATTGCTCCGAGACGCCAAGAGCTGCTCGGTGCCTAGTACCCAGTTCCGTGCTAAGATTAGGGTTTGCTGTCAGCGGCAGATAACAGCCTGCAGCCATCATCCGGTTGCCGCGGATAATTACTGCTCCGTCGTGTAAAGGGCTGCGGGGCAGAAAAATATTGATTAACAGCTCCGCTGTCACCTGACCATCAATAAAAATCCCTGTTTCCACCAGTTCGTTTAGCCCGGTCTCCCGCTCCAGCACGATCAGGGCACCAAGACGTTTTTTCACCAATACTTGAACAGCTTTAATCAATTCATCCAGCATCAGCTCAAAATCTGTATCGGCATAGAGGTAGCTGCTACGGGTAAAAATTTTGCCGCGCCCTAAGGTTTCCAAGGCTCTGCGTAATTCCGGCTGAAAAATAATGGCAATGGCAACAAGGCCGATAGTCATCACATTGCGCAATAGCCAATGAAATGTATCCAGCCCAATCTGCCCGCTTACCACCGTAGTAATCAGCAATACAGCTACTCCTTTAATCAATTGCTCTGCTCGTGTTCCGCGGATAAGAATAATTGCTTTATAAAAAACATAGGTAACGAGGGCGATATCCAACAGACTCAACCAATTTAAGGCAGTAATTATTTGCAGAAATTGCGCCACAGCCATCACCTCCGGAGGAAAAGGGTAAATATTCCGCTCGACTTTCTTATTATTCGCTAGCCGGTCGCAAAAACCTGCCATACTGCGTCGGCTGATTTTTTTTACATGAAATCTTTACGCCGGCGGAAAAAATCCCTGGTCAGCCCCATAATCACACCGCTCAGCCCCCAAAGACCGATAAGGTTGGGGATGGCCATCAAGCCATTTAAAGTATCGGCCAAGGCCCACACTGTTCTAAGACCGCCCAAGGCTCCCACGGGGATTAATAAAATCCAGACCACCCTGTAAAACATTACCGAGCCGGTGCCGGCCAAATATTCGCAGCATTTTTCACCGTAAAATGACCACGCAACGAGCGTGGAGAAAGCAAAAAATATTAGGCTGAGCGCCACGATATAACCGCCGACTCCGGGCAAACCCCGGCTGAATGCGGCAGTAGTCAACGCTGCGCCCTCAAACCTTTCAATCCAGACACCGGTTATCAAAATTGTGATGGCAGTTATGGTGGTGAGAATGGCAACAGTCAGCACCGGTCCACCGACAAAATCGTGAAGCAATAGCTTTAAATAGTCCAAAATTTCAGTTATCCCCAAGGCCAAACCCCCATCCGTCCTCTCTCAAAAATAGTATGCCGTCGAACAGGGAAAACATGTTATTATTTTTGGCTAACCTTAAAACTTACCACAATACGAGCACTTACCGTACCAAAAACGAAATTTCAAGCACTTTTTATTTTAGTTTAATGATTTAGCCATGACACTTTCCATGCCACAAAGTGAACTCGTTTCAGCAAGCTGAAACATCGGGGAATCAGGTGGAGAGTCTACTCCACCTGATTGAAAAGTCCCACCTACGCTACGCTTAGAGGTGGGGGTGGGGGTCTTATACCCTAATGAATAATCGGGATAAAGAAAGGATTTTAAAAATAGAAGCACGAATATATGTTTATCTTCACGCTTACAGCTGTTCAACATACTTTATCACAGCCAAATAGATAGCCCAAGCCAATTTATCCTGATATTCCGGTTGCATCAGCAGTATGGCCTCCTGCGGATTTGAAATAAACCCTGTTTCAACCAAGACCGCAGGCATCTGCACCTCATTCAAAATAAAATAATCCCCTGACTGAGCTTGGCGGGTGGTATTGGCTAGGATGCGGCTTAGTTCTTGCTGAATCATTTCTGCGAACAGCTTTGCTCCCTCACAGCCGCTTTTAAAAAAACCTGGGAACCGTACCAACGTGTGTCCCTGGCGGCATTTAGATGAATACTGATTAACAAAATCGGATCAGCATCTGTGATTATTTTCAGCCTGTTTTGCATATCCCGCTGCTTCTTTGCTCCAGCTGTCGGCAACACGAGCAGATCCCGGTCTGTTTCACGCGTCATTACTACACGGGCACCGGTGGCTTGCAGATAGTCGCGCAAAATAAGCGCAATATTTAGCGTCAATGTTTTTTCCGCCAGCTTATTTCGCCAAACGCCAGGGTCATACCCGCCATGTCCGGGATCAAGAACTACCGTTTGCCCTGAAAGGCGCAGAACAGGCACAGCAGCAGCCTGACGCCAAACAAAAACGATCTGTAAAAAGAAGCCTGCTACCATCAGCATGAAAACTAACGTCACAACAAGCAACAGTTTTCGACGTGTCTTTTGTAAAGCAAAAATGGTGACTTGCATTAACACTCCCCCTTATCTTTAGATAAATATGACAAGGAACAGCAGCTTATGAGAAAAGGAGTTACCATGAAACAACATCTGGAGTACCAGCTTTTTCTTACTTTTTTCCTAATTGGTGCCACAACTTTTGGCGGCGGCTATGCCATGCTACCGATCATCCACCGCGAAATAGTACAGCGCCACCGTTGGTTGGAGGAAGATGAATTTATTGATGTTTTAGCTGTGGCTCATTCTTCGCCGGGAGCGGTAGCTGTAAATTCCGCTGTTTTTATCGGCTGCAAACTACGCGGCTTTCCTGGTGCTATCGCGGCACTGCTAGGTTCGATCCTGCCTTCTTTTTTCGTAATCTTAGTCATAGCCGTCTTTCTTAATCGCTATGCCGAACATCCTACTATAGTGGCAGCCTTTGCCGGAATTCGTCCTGCCATTGCCGCCCTAATAATTGCCGCGATGGTTAAATTAGGCAAACCCACACTGAAAAAGCCTGTGAAGCTTGTTTATCTACTGAGTTTCCTGGTGCTTTCCGCCGTCTTTGATGTCCACCCAGTAGTCATCATCTTGTTGGGAGCAGGCAGCGGCCTGCTGCTCGCATACCTGGGGGATAACGGTGAGAAAAAAGGTGAACAAACGTGATTATTGTGGAACTTTATTTATCATTTTTAAAAATTGGCACCTTTAGTATCGGCGGCGGCTATGTGATGCTGCCGTTGATTCAGCAAGAAATCATAGAAAATCGTGCTTGGCTCACGCTACCTGAATTTCTGAACATCCTGGCTATAGCAGAGATGACACCCGGTCCGGTGGCAATAAATTCCGCAACTTTTATCGGCTACCAAGCAGGAGGTTTCTGGGGTGCGCTATTTGCCACAGCCGGAGTGGTGACTCCTTCTCTTGTGCTGATGGTAGCTGCAGCCTCTCTGTTTAACCACTTTTATAAAAACCGTTGGGTCCAGGCTTCCTTAGACGGACTCCGTCCTGCCGTGTTAGCGTTGATAGCTAGTGCCGCCATCTTTGTCGCTGAATCTGCCGTGGTAGACATATTGACCGGCATCTTTTTTTTAACTGTAATGGCCTTACTGTTTCTGACTCGCATTCATCCTGTGTTTGCCCTGCTTTTAGCCGCAGCCGCAGGAATAATCTTCTATCTTTCAGGAAAAACCTAACAAAAATAAGCTGGAATCCCCCTTAACAACCCCCTTGCATAGGATCGTAGCTTCCCTGAATGACGTGATTTCCTATGCAACAAGAAAAAGCCTCACCCTTTTACTATTTGGGCAGACTTTTTGCTTTCCAACAGCTAGCTGTTTAAAGTTAACATTCCTTATTACCAGTTTTATTGATTACCTGCGCAGGCACACCCCCGAC
>QLUI01000360.1 GCA_018725345.1 Bacillota bacterium
TATGGTATGTTGTTGCTCAAAAGCATGGCACAAATGCACTGAACCTGCAACGTATTCTTGGTCTTGGGAGTTATCAAACGGCATGGACACTACTTCACAAATTGCGTCGTGCAATGGTGCGTCCCGGCAGAGATAAAACACGAGGCGTTGTAGAAGTTGACGAAGCATTTATTGGGGCGCCTGGCAAAGGTGGAAAACGTGGCAGAGGTGCAGGAAATAAGGTTTTGGTTGCTATTGGTGTCGAGGTAAATGATGAAAAAATCGGAAAGTAAAGGTTATCATGCAGGTGACGGAAGAAACGGGGCCGTGCTGGCGGAGGGTCTGAGCCTGCTTGAGCGGCTAGCCAATGTCGGCGAGGCGCAACTGGTTTTGCAGCTGAGTGGAGCAAATTGCCTTTGAGAAAGCCGGGATTATCAAGCGGGGCGTCCCTGTGGTCACCGCCGCGGATAAGCCGGAAGCATTGGCTGTACTTGAGAAAACGGCCGGGGAGCTGGAGTGCCCCCTGCTGGCGGTAGGCCGGGAGGTGCGGGTTGAATGCACCGGGGCCACGCTGGACGGCCAGGTTTTTGACTACCAAAGCCGGCAGCGCAAACTGCGGGACTTAAAAATAGCGCTGCTGGGCCGGCACCAGGTTGCTACCGCCGTACTGCGCAAAACTCTGCAAGGGGCAAAATTTACTTAAGTGGCTGATAGCAAAAAAAATAGAAACAGGCAGGATTTTTGTAAATTTTCACGAAGACTACAGTGTTGTCGTTTTAAATGTTTTTTAAAGGGGTGAATTGACCTTGAGTTTTAAAACGTTCAGGGGAGGCGTCCATCCCGGGCATTTTAAGAGTGCCACGGAGAAGCAGCCTGTGGTGCCGGCCCGCCCGCCCGCGCTGGTGATTATCCCCATGGTGCAGCATACCGGGGCGCCCTGCGAACCTGTGGTCGCTGTCGGTGATGAGGTTAAAAAGGGCCAGAAGGTTGGTGACACTCAGGCTTTTATTTCCGCTCCCGTCCACTCCAGCGTTTCGGGAAAGGTAGTCAAAATCGCCCCCTGCAATCACCCGTTGGGCCGCCCGGTCAAAGCCGTCTATATTGAGTCTGACGGCCAAGACTCCTGGCACGAGGACGTGCGCCCGAGTCAGGACTGGGAAAAAGCCGGCTTGGACGAACTGAAAAAAATCACCCGGAACGCGGGTATTGTCGGGATGGGTGGGGCCACTTTCCCCACGCACATCAAGCTCTCGCCGCCGCCCGGCACGAAAATTGACTATGTCCTGGCTAACGGGTGCGAGTGTGAGCCGTACCTGACCTCCGACCACCGGGCCATGCTGGAAAGGCCGGCCGATATGATCACCGGCCTAAGGATTATCATGAAAACGATCGGCGCGCCCAAGGGCTGTATCGGCGTGGAGGACAACAAGCCGGACGCCGTGCAGGCGCTGAAAAACGCCGCCGCGGACTATTCCGACATCGAGGTTCACGCTTTGCACACCAAGTACCCGCAAGGGGCGGGGAACCAGCTGGTTAAGGTCCTTACCGGCCGGGAGGTACCCTCCGGTGCCCTTTCTTCCGCAGTGGGCTGCGTGGTGCAGAATGTGGGCACCTGTATCGCCGTCGCCGACGCGGTTTGCTTCGGCAAGCCTCTGATTGAGCGGATTGTCACAATTACCGGCTCCGGGATCAATGAACCGAAGAATATGCTGGTTCGGGTAGGGACACCCATGGAGGAAGTAATTGAGCAGTGCGGCGGGTTTAAGCCTAATATCCGGAAAATCATTCTCGGCGGGCCGATGATGGGCCTGGCCCAGCCGACCGTGGAGAATTTTCCGGTGATTAAGGGCACCTCAGGCATTCTTTGCCTGACCAACCTGGATGTGGAACTGTACGACATCCGTCCCTGTATCAAGTGCGCCAAGTGCGTGGATGTCTGCCCGGTCAGCATCATGCCCCTGTTTATCAGCTCTGCAGTGGAGCATGGCCTGTACGACCGGGCTGAGTCGTACAATGCCATGGACTGCATGGAGTGCGGCTGCTGTGCTTATGTTTGCCCTGCCAAGCGGCCGCTAGTACAGTGGGGTCGGATGTCCAAGGCTGATATAGCGGCCAAGCGAGCCAAGAAATAGGTGTCCCTTTAATCCGGTTCCTCGCTGTTTCACGTGGGTAACCCAAAATCAAGCTTACCAGCAATGAGGTAAGCCATGTTGATAAAGTTCCGATTAGTTCGGTATCCTCTAGCTCTTGATTTAGCGGCCTGAAGGAGGCTGTTGTTGTGATGTTTTAG
>QLUI01000361.1 GCA_018725345.1 Bacillota bacterium
GACTCAATGGCCCCGACCGCCGCAGCACTGTTACCAACTATTACGTAGTTGGACCTGGTTGCAGGGTGACTATTCACCACGGAGGCACAGAGACACCGAGAATTCTTTGTATTTTTTAGACTCCCTTTATATAACATCTACGTTTTGCCGCGTAGCGCGGGGGCTTGTCCCCCGCCGGTGCCTGCCGAGGATAAACCTCGGCGCTACTCAGTGCCTCCGTGTCTCCGTGGTTAGCTGTATACAATTCTACCTCATCGCGTGAAGGTTTACCACAGATGCTTCACTGCCAGATACAGGAGGAACAGCGCCAGCATCAGCGCCACCAGGAACAGGGCTGAGTCTATGCTTCTGACATCGACCTTCGTTTGCCCCTGTGTGACCATTTTCCTTCTTTCCTCTCCACGCGCGGCCGCTTTGTCCGCTGCCAGGGATAGCCGATCCATCCAGTGTGCCAGACGTGCAGCGGCTATCATCGGTGAATATCTATCCGTCCCCACCAGTATTCGGGCAACCCGGGCAAACATCAGATCCACACCACCGGCAAAGGCTGAGGCGGGATTCCGGCAAAACCAGATGAAGCCCTTTGCCACTCTTGCATAAGCCAGATCTATCAAACTGCCAAAGGAGGAGACCGGATTCCTGCAAAACCACATGAAGCCGCCGGCCACTCTTATGTAGAGGTAATCAAAGTCGGGGCTCTCTCTCTCGTGAGGCTCAAAGAGCCTTCTAGCGAAGAGGAATATTGCTCCGGACACCCCTAAGAGTAGCATGGTGTCGGTCAGTTTGCCTAGCGTATACACATGGAGCTCGCTCTGATATGGGAGAATGTTCCCCAGCAAATTCGGGTAAACACCTCCCAGAACGCATAAGAAAGCGACGATGATCATGGGGATAGTCATCGTGAGGGGAGCTTCCCTGGCTTCGATTTCCTTTTTTCTCAGAAATCCAAAGTAGGTGAACTTACAAAAGGATAGGAAGGTCCCCACCGATGCCAGTTTCAGCATCCAATATAACACATCATGGTAATCGGCGGCTTTGTATATCATCGCTTTGCTCACGAACCCGTTGAACAGAGGCACACCGGCGATAGAGAGGGCGGCGATGATGCAGGCGATCGTGGTTATGGGCATCTTCCTGGCCAGCCCTCCCAGTTCGGTGAAATCGTGCTTGCCGGTTCGATAGATCACCGCGCCGATGCACATGAACAGCAATGATTTGTATAATATGTGATTCCAGACGTGGGACAGTCCCCCATCTACGCCCATGGCGGTTCCCATTCCCACACCGGCCACCATGTAACCGACCTGGCTGATGATGTGATACGATAACAATTTCCGGGCATTGCTCTGGAGTAAGGCGAAGATAACTCCGTAGAGAGCCATGACTCCCCCCATATAGGCCACTATCTCAATCCCGGGGAATAACCTCGCCAGGGCATACACGCCGGCTTTGGTGGTGAAGACGCTCAGGAGGACGCTGACGGTGAAGGAGGTTTTGGGATAGGCATCTGGCAACCAGGTATGGAATGGGATGAAGGTGGCCTTAAATCCGATGCCTATCAGGATAAGGGCAAACGGCACTCCGGTTAACCCACCGATCTCCATTGAGCCTGTGGCCAAGAAATGCAGCAATATCCCCATGAGCAGAATGCCCCCGCCGATAAGATGCATTATGAGGTACCTGAATCCTGCCCCCAGCGATCTCTCGTCCTTCTTAAGCCATATGAGAATAGCTGCGGTAACCGCCAGCATCTCCCAGAAAATGAAGAAGGTGAAGAAGTCACCCGCAAACACCACACCCAGCGAACTGCCAATGTAGAGGAAAGAGAAAATATGATGTTCATTTTCTTTGACGTGAATAGAGTAGAGAATAATCAGCAGCCCGATGAGGGTGAAGATATGTCCCACAAAGAGGCTTAATCTATCGGCATTGAGGAGAACGACATTGAACCCTAAAAAGGAAAACCTCCACCCTATTTGTGGCTCGATAAATAGCATATAGACAAAGGCGGCCAGAGCCACACCCACTACGAAGATCCTCTGGCCCGTCCCCTTGAAGAATGGTATGAGGGCCGCCCCGACAAAGAATATGACCGCCGGATGAATCGCTCCCATTACGGCTCCAATAATGCCTTGGCTGCAGGAATTATGGCGGAGAAGCTCAGGTTGGTGAATATGCCGAACACTATGCTCAACAGCATCGGTGACAGCACTGCTATGACAGGCAAATATGAAATTGTCGCGTCAGTCATATATCTCTCTAAG
>QLUI01000362.1 GCA_018725345.1 Bacillota bacterium
CGTTTTCTAATGATAGAATACCATAACCCGCACCATTTGTTAATACATTATATTTATATCTACACCCTGGCGCTGCTTAAAGCTTGACACTTTACGGCCGCTATGGTATAATGTAACTGTGAAGAACAGGGCGTATAAATACAGGTTTTACCCAACTGAAGAGCAAAAACAATCGCTCGCTAAAACATTTGGTTGTGTCCGCTTCGTCTATAACTGGGGTCTGCGGCTTAAAACCGATGCATACTATAAGGAATCACGGCGTTTGTACTATAATGATTTGGCCGCACAGTTAACTATTCTGAAACGCCAGCCAGAAACCGTGTGGCTTAATGAAGTATCCAGTGTTACCCTTCAGCAATCGTTAAGACACTTAGGCCGTGCTTTTCTTAATTTTTTCGAGAGTAGAGGAGCATACCCGAAGTTCCACAAGAAAAGCGGGAAGCAGCGGGCAACATTTGCTTCAACCGCCTTCAAGTGGAAGGGTGGGGAGCTAACACTCGCAAAAATGTCTGAGCCACTTAATATCCGCTGGTCACGACCACTCGTTTCTGAGCCTTCCACCGTAACTGTTTCTAAGGATGCGGCAGAACGGTACTTCGTTTCCTTTGCCGTTGAAGAAGAAATCCCGCAAGCTACAGAAACCGATAGCTGCGTTGGTGTCGATTTAGGGATAAACGATTTCGTAGTCCTCTCTAACGGGCAGAAGTTTGGCAATCAGCAATTCTTCCGCAAGGAAGAAAAACGGCTTGCTTTAGCCCAGAGAGCACTATCCAAAAAACAGAAAGGCTCGAAAAATCAAAAGAAAGCTAATCGTTTCTGAGCCGTATTCTGGCTTTAGCCTAAGACCAGCGACTGGACTTCCTGCACAAACTGAGCACACGGATAATTGATGAAAACCAAGTCATTGCCGTAGAAAGTCTGCAGGTAAAAAACATGGTGCGTAACCGCTGCTTGGCGAAATCAATCGCGGACGCGGGCTGGGGTGAGTTCGTGCGTCAACTGGAGTATAAAGCTGATTGGTACGGCAGAACGCTTGTCAAGATAGACAAGTTCTATCCCTCCAGTAAACGCTGTTCTAATTGCGGTTACACTATGGCTCAGTTGCCTCTGAGTATCCGGGAATGGACTTGCCCGGAATGCAGTGAACGCCATGACAGAGACACCAATGCCGCAAAAAACATATTAGCTGCGGGACACGCAGTGTTAGCCTGTGGAGAAGCTGTAAGACCGGCACGAAAGCTGAAAAGCTTGAGTGAAGGCGCGCTTCAACGAAGCAGGAAATCTGGGTAGCGATACCTAGAATCCCCTGCCTTCAGGCATGGGGAGGATGTCAATCCCGGTGGCAGAGCTATACATTTTTAGGCAGGGAGTGTATACTTTTCCTAAAAAGCTCTAATAGAGAAAGAGGATGTTGGCTATGGTTCCGAAAGAAGAATTGTGCCGCCGCAAAAATGTGCTGCAAGAAAAATTACATCAACAAGAACTGGACGGAGTTTTGCTGGCTCAGAATATGTCTTTATATTATTATACGGGCACATTGCAGTGTCAGTATGCGTATATTCCAGCAGAAGGAGAAATTTACGGTCTGATCCGCAAAAATATGGTGCGGGGCAAACAGGAGGCTGGAGTTGCACTACTGGCACTGAGCAGCTTTTCCGGATTACCCGGTCTGCTGGCAGAAGCCGGTTATTTACCTAAGCGTCTTGGCCTAGAGTTAGACGTGCTTCCTGTCTCTATTTACTTTCGCTTGAGAGAAGCCTTTTTTGGAGTAGAACTAACAGATTTAAGCAGTACAGTTCGTGAAGCGCGACAGGTAAAATCGGCTTATGAGTTGGAACAGTTATTTCAGGCAGCTAAGCAGGTAGACTTACTTCATGCCCAAGTGCCGGCATTACTCCATGAGGGTCGAGAGGAACTGGAAATTGCTGCGGAATGTGAGTCAATTTTGAGGAAACTCGGTCATCAGGGTCTTACCAGGATGCGTGGCTTCAGGCAGGAAATGTTTTTTGGTCATTTGCTTAGCGGTCAAGCCGGAGCCGTTGCCAGTTTTCTTGAAAGTCCCACTGGGGGCAGGGGCGTTTCAGTTGCGGCATCACAAGGGGCGTGTCGTAAACTAATCAGGAGCGGTGAACCGGTGACTGTTGATTATTGCGGTGTTTATAATGGCTATGGTGTTGATCAGACGCGTCTCTATTCCATAGGCTCCTTAGATAGGCAACTAAGTTTAGCGTTTGAGGCTGCTTTGGCAGT
>QLUI01000363.1 GCA_018725345.1 Bacillota bacterium
GATAATTGAGAGCAGGATCCAGGGACTCGAGGGGGAACTAACGGCGGTCACGCGAGAGCTTCAATCGAAGACCAGGGAGCATCTGGGAGAGGTCGTCTTGCTGAAAGAGGTGTTGTCCGCAGAGAGTGAGCGACTTGCCATTCTGGAGAAGGCCTCCGAGGCAAAGTATGTGACCATGGTCGAGGGCTGGATTCCTGAGGCTAATGTCGAGCCTGCAATGCTGCATCTCAAGGAGGAACTGGACATAATATTCGTCGATGTGCGCGCACCGGCTGAGGCAGAAGAGCCCCCAACGAAACTGAATAACCTCAGGCCGCTCCGTCCCTTTGAGGTGGTTGTGGGGCTCTTTGGTATTCCCAGATACGGGGGATGGGACCCCACGCCGCTGATCGCCTATTCCTTTGCCGTCTTTTTTGGACTGATGCTCGGGGATGTGGTATATGCAGTGGGACTGATCCTGGTAGCGAGGTTTCTCCTGCCTTCCTTCGTTGACGATCCGGAGTCCGATGGCTTCAGATTATTCCAGCGTGTCATCTACATCAGCAGCGTGGTCGCACTTATCGTAGGAGCGATGACCGGATCCTGGCTGGGTGATTTGAGCGAGTTGTTTGGGATTCCGGGCGAGTGGCTGGCACTCGTGAGACCGATCAGAGAAGTGCTCTTGGATCCCATTTCGTTCATCGTGATTGCGGTGGTAATAGGCCTTGTTCATGTAAACATCGGGCACTTGCTCGGCTTCATCAAGGGAGCCCAAGAGGGGAACAAAGGGGCAATGCTAAGTCGAGCGGGCATATTCGTCCTCCAGATTTTTGGCATTCCTCTCCTCCTTTATACCATATTTGATTTTGCCCTCCTGGTGAGTCCTTTTCCCAGTGCTATGTTCGGATACCTTACTCTTGTTGGCCTGGTGATGATCATTGTCGCCTCCTTTATGCAAATGAAGGGCCTGGGAGTGATCTTCTGGCTTTTTGACACGACCGGAATACTGGGCGATGTCATGTCCTATTGCCGACTGGCCGGCGTGGGTCTGGCCACCTTCTATCTGGCATTCTCCTTCAATATGATGGCAAATATGGTCTTTGACGCTTTGTCAGGTGCATTGCCGGGTATTTTTGGGATCGCCATTGGCGGCATTATGGCAATTATCATTCTAGTTTTCGGGCACTTAATCAACCTGGCGCTGAGTGCACTGGGGGCCTTCATCCATTCGCTAAGGTTGTGCTTTGTGGAGTTCATGTTCAAGTTCTATGAAGGGGGAGGAATGCAGTATGAGCCATTTTGTCTGAAGCCACGTACATTCGTCGTTGTAGGGTAGTGAAAGGCTAAAGCCTTAATTCCGAAAGGAGTGGTTAAAATGTTAATTAGTCCCGAATCTTTGGCAGTTTTAGGGGGTGCGATAGCGCTGGCGGGGGGTCTGCTGGGCTCATCGATTGGCATAGCCCAGGCGGCATCTGCCGGGGTGGCCGTCCTGGCCGATGATCCCAAGCAGCTCAGGAATGTGATAGTACTGGCAGCCCTGCCTATGACACAAACATTCTATGGGTTGATAATCTTGATCATCATCGTCACAACGGCCATGCCAATAGTCGTGGACGAACCCCGTCTAGGCTTTGCGGTATTAGCAGTGGGTATCATCGCCGCCGCGGCGCAAGCCTTCTCGGCAGTCTATCAGGGATTGGTTTGTGCCTCCGGGATATCTCTGCTGCCCAAGACAAAAGGGCGGATACTTACCAACGCCATGATGTTGGCAGTGTTTGTCGAGCTCCTCGGGGTTCTGGGACTGGTGTTCAGCATATTGGCATTGACCCTAATTGGTGCCATGTAGAGGTGTCTTTTATGATTACAGGAATGGAAAAGATCAACGAGGCTATCTTAAGCAAGGTGCAGGAAGAAGCCCGGGGTATCATTGCTGAGGCCGAGGAGAAAGCCAGGGAAGAGGTAGAGAAAGCGCATGGTCTGCTTGAGGCCAGGCTCGATGAGGAGAGGCGCAAGCTGAAAGCCGAGGCCGAGGCCGAGGCTGCTCGAATCCTGGCACAGGCATCGATCAGGGCACGGCAGGAGTTGCTGAAAGCCAAGTCTGAGGTCATCGGTGAAATAACCCGCAGGGTGAAGGATGCTCTTTCGCGAACCACGAGCAATGAGGCAGCGCTGAGGGCATTACTGAGAGAGGCCACCAACGGTCTGGAAACCGATAAATCACAGATATATGTCGCGCCGAGGGATAAGGGCATCGTTGAGACG
>QLUI01000364.1 GCA_018725345.1 Bacillota bacterium
CAAACCTGAACATTAAAAAAACCATATAGTAATTAGCAAAAAACCAACAGAAAACCCCCTCGGTATGCCCTGTACCCTTTGTCAAGGACAGTTTGGGTTTTTGGTATTCCAGTCCAATAGGTATTTATGTTACACTAGCCGTGCTTTACCACACGTGGAGGATAGGGCAACGCTGAGGAGCGCCCCGAGCGCCCGTGTGGGTTTGTAAGGGAGGCGGTGTGCGTCAATCACCGCTTCTTTCTATTCAAAGCAAGCCCTGCCTCCCTGGAAACCAAAGCGAAAAACCTCGGGGCGTGGGGCAGAGCCCCACCTTCAATCTTCACCTTTTGCTTTTGGTATTGTTAAAGGGTATTCCTCTGTGATGAGATACTTGTGATACTCCCTTGGAGCTAATCTTGCCAAATCCCATTGGTAACGGTCGTTGTTGTAATAATCAGTCCAGTCGCTGATCAAGCGGTGCATTTCTTCAAACGTCGAGCACTGGGAAATATCAATTTCATCTTTCATATGACCGTAAAAGGACTCCTGCGGAGCGTTATCCCAACAGTTTGCCCTTCGGGACATAGACTGTCTCAGATCACTGTCCTTTATCAACTGGATGAACTTTATACTTGTATAGTGTGATCCTTGATCCGAATTAATCAGGGTCTCGGCTGTCAAAGAGATACCATAACCCTCGATTAGCTGGTTCACGGTTTCCAGAACAAAATCGATTTCGAGAGATCTGCTCAGTACCCATGCGAGCAACTCTTTTGTACAAGCGTCGATGACGGTAGACATATAGCACCGTGGTGCCTTCCCATTACTGATGTATGTAATATCCGTCAAAAGGACAGCACGGGGACCACGTATTTCAAATTCCCGGTTCAGCAGGTTGGGGGCAACATTGCTGGTTCTTAGTGCTTTGGCCATTCTCCGATACGGATTCGCCTTGCGAATAGGACAGAAAAGGCCATATTTCTTCATCAATCGTCGAATCTTCTTGATGTTCATGTGCACCGGAGGATCCATATGAAGAAGCCGCATGTAAATACCGCGGGCTCCTTTGGCGTAGCCACGAAACTGGTAGGCCTTCAGGATTATCAGGAAATCGTTTTGGTCTTGTTCTTCACGGCGCCGTCTACGGTCTTCCGTTGCAAGATAATGGTAGTATCCGGAGCGCGAAACACCAGCAGCAGCGCACAGCCAGGTAATATTCAGCAAGTTATTGTCTCGCTGGGTCATCTCACGAATGATTGCATACTTAGCGGAGGCTAGAACATTCATGATTCCTCCTCTTCCCGGCCTAAAGAGATGATTTTTTTTAAAAACTCTATTTCTTGATCCTTATATGCTAACAGTTGTTCAAGGTATTTTACTTTTGCTTCCGGATTTGTATAGTAATTGAGATACGACCCGTATGTTTTTAGGTCCCTGAACCCTTTCCCCGCTCGAACTTCACTTCTGATCATAGCCTTCAATCCACTTAGACGGTTTTCACCAAGAATATCCGGGTCGATACCGAGATCAATAACAATTTTCCTCAGTGGTTTCCCTTCCAGTATTGAGCTCCAAAACAGTTCTTTAAACTTGGCTGAGAAATGTACGATGCTAGGAGTTACATGCAAAACATGCGGGCTTGCTCGTAAATGATTCATCTCTTCTTCAGTAAATTTCTTGTTTGCCATGTATAATACCTCCATTTCAGATCGGTTTTATTCTAATACCTGTCTGAACTGGAGTCAAAACCGTTACTTGTCCGAGGTTAAGGGTTTTCAAAATCCCTCTGTCCAAAACGAAGGGTTTCAAAAATCCGCCTGTCCAAATTAAAGGGTTTCTAAAACCCGTGCTGTCCGTTTTCTAGGGTACAGTTTACTACTTATTGATATGAGGAGCCAGAGACCCTTGAAGCGCAAGGCTTTAAGGGGTAATTTTTTTGTTTTTATTTCTTTTAAACGTATAGCATTGTATAGGATGTTATGTTATACTATAGCTATCTAGTAGTTCGTGGGGGGTGACTAACCTGAACCTTAAACAATCGCCTAGGGAAAATGGTAGAGTCTATCTTTCTATTGAAAAGGGCTATCGCGATCAGGCGACCGGCAAGCCCAAAGCTAAGACGATCAAATCCCTTGGTTACTTAGATGTTCTGCAAAAAGAATACGCTGACCCAGTGGCTCATTTCAAAGAGGTTGCTCGTAAGATGACTGAGGAGGATGCGGCCAAGAAGAAGCTGACCCTGACAGTAA
>QLUI01000365.1 GCA_018725345.1 Bacillota bacterium
GTATCACCTCTGCCCCGGCTGCTCTCGCCGCCTCGGCGGTGCCGTCATGTGAGCCGTCATCTATTACAATGACCTGGTCAACATACCTCCTGGCTTTGGAGACCACATCTGCAATAGTAGGGTTAGTATTAAAACAAGGGATGGCGGCTATGATTTTCATGTCGCATGCCCGATGAGGTTATAGGTGATAGGTCATAGGGGCACTGCGTAACCCCCGTTGTCACGAGGGCAGGCCCCTATTACCCATTACCCATTACCCATAAACCATTGTAATGGGGTTGAAGGAGCTTGTCAACCTACCCGGCAGCAAAACTGAGCGTAACTGCTCAGGCCTGCCCCCCGGCCGCAGGCCCAGGGGTGGATAGACTGAAGACCGAAGACTTTTAGGAAACTTCAGCCTTCAGCCTTCAGCCTAAATAGCTGAGTAGTTACTAAATATATACAAGTGGATATTTCTCTGGTGATTTAACAGAATCCAGTTCTAAATCTACATCTAAATCCGGCCAATAAAGGTGATGTGGCTGTGGTAGTTTGACATTCAGAATAGATGATATATTCGCATCTTTGAACCAGGGAAAGGTTTCAAATGGTAGAAAGTATTCGTTCTGATGCACCAGCAACCACAACCCATATTTAGAGATGTTCAGCACTTCAACCTGGGAAGTGCTTTCTCCAGCTATCTTCAATTTCATCTTTCCTCTCCTCAACAATTTTTTGAATCTTGCGAAGCTCTTTTTGAGATAAGCCATAATTCTGGGCTAACGAAACGGAAGGTTTTAACCAAAACTTCGCCTCTCCGCTACCAGAACTGACATGGATATGTATTCTTTCCTCTTCCCGCGAGAAGAAAAAGAATCGATGTCCCTTATGATAAAAGACAGTTGGACTCACAATAACACTGTTCTCCTGGAACCCAATCTCCCTAGAACATAACCATTGATTGACAAGCGTCCGAGGTTCGGGTGCTGAGCGACTGCCAACATTATATACTTCGCCTGGAATGAAATTATCCACGATATTTGCCCATGTCCTGCAGGAATCTTCAACCTTGTCCTCGCGAAGGCGGGGAAAAGTCAATGATTCGCTTATGTCCTTTGTAAACAGTATAAGGGTTATTAAAGAGGCTCGCTAGTTTAACCTCCTTTAGCGCTTCTTCATCAGTCTTCCCGAAAATCGTCAGGCAGTCTTAACTCCAAGAGGCAACGATTCAGCTTCAAGAGTGGTGAGGTCTAGAATACTCTGTGCGTGGTCGATATCTATTCCGACTGGTTTCCCATTGGCATCAAAATCGACCACAACTCCTGGAGCAACTTCATGTGCCTCTATTCCAGGACGCTCAACAAGATGGATATAAAGCGAATCAGTATCAGCATGATAACTTAACCTCATCTTAAATCACCCCCTTGAAATTTCGGTCAAAAAACGCATTGAGAATAGTTTTCTGATCCGGCAGTGTCACAACTCGAAGGTACCTTTTCCCATATTCGGGGATTCGACCCCAAAAGCGAAACCTCCCGTCAGGTTGCTATTCTACATGCTCCCTGGAAGAGACAACTCGTTCACACCATCCATTCTTTACATATGGCCGCTTTGCCAATACATCCTTTTCAAAGTAACTCGTATACTTCAACATGTCAAGACCACATCACATCAACTCCCACCCCCACCTAATTTCGCTTGCAAGACTTTAACAATCCTTTGTCCTGCTTTGCCATCCCCGAAGGGATTCTTCCATTTATTTTCTCTATTGAGCATCGCCTTTGAGCATTCGAGTATCCTGTCAGGTGAAGCACCAGCTAAGATATTCGATCCTACTTCCAGGGTCTCCGGTCTCTCAGTGCTATCTCTAAGGGTAACACAGGGAACATTGAGGATGCAAGCTTCCTCCTGGACACCACCGGAATCAGTCAGGATAAGCCAGGCGTTGTTCTCGAGTTGCAAGAAGTCAAGGAAACCCACCGGCTCAGCTAGCCTGAGGCGTCGGGGTTGAAGGCCAAACTCTGCCATCATCTTCCTGGAACGAGGATGGATAGGATAGATTACTGGCATCTCAAATTCAGCAGCTACTCCGTCAAGACCTTCTAAGATAGAGGCAAATCTTGCCCGGTTATCAACATTCTCCTGCCGGTGAACGGTTACCAGAAAATATTCCCCAGGCTTAAGGCATAGGCTACTGAGGGCATTTCCCTTCTCTTTGGCTATTTCCAAATTCTGATAGATAGCATC
>QLUI01000366.1 GCA_018725345.1 Bacillota bacterium
AAGGTCGCCGTAATCCTGTTCCTGACAGAGCTTGCCCCGACGAACTTATCCCCGCGAAGCCCGCCCCGGCGGACGGGCCGGGGGCGGGGAAGCAGGGGTTCAAGAATTGAAAATCTGAGACTAAACCTCAGATGCTATCAATTCAATAGGAGAAGATCGGCAACTTTTTTGGAAAAACTTACCTATTACCCCTGGCTCGATAAAGGTCTTCAACCTCGGTGTCGCCAAAGGCTTCTTCTCTTACGCTGCGATGATAGCGCTCAATTCTTCCGTTGGATTCAGGATGCCTCACCCTGATGGGAATCTCTTCCACCTCAAGATACATCAGGGGGAGACCCCCTGAAACCCCCCTTCTGTCATTGCGAGCCTGCGGGAGGGAGAGGCAATCTTCTGGGACTACTTCGTCGCTATCACCCCCTTTCCCTAGCCTGATGTTAGATTTGTAACACATCCAGTAGGCTTTGTCAATACCTAGTTTCAAGGGGAAATTCTTTTCCCTTGAGGTCCCCTTTGCCCTTGCTTCGGCATTTCGATAGATAGTGCATTCATCTATTTGCTTTATCGACTGATATAATCCTGTTTATGATAGAGCAACAAGTACGTACCTATTGCTTCACCATAAAACAGATATTCAAGGGGCATTGGGAAGGTTATTTATCCCAGCATAAGGATTCTCTTCGCCAAGGCGTCATCGGCACAGTAGAGAAGATGCTCTCTTGCCGTGATCCCGCCAAGTTAGGCTATCATAAGTATGCCTGTCCAGAGCACCCTGATGAGCATATTGTTGTTCCTCATTCCTGCAAAACTCGCTTCTGCAATTCCTGCGGCAAAGTTTATACCGCTAAGTGGGTGGAGAAAATCGAAGATGATTTTCCTCCCACCAGTTTCCGTCACATCTGTTTTACTGTCCCCCAAGAATTAAGACAGCTTCTTGATGAATATAGATTCTTGCTTAACTGCCTTTTTAGGGCCTCTGCTCAGACGGTGCTTTCCTGGTCTAATGAAAGACATTTCCTTCCGGCCGTCGTTTCATCTTGCCACACCTTTGGCAGAGACCTCAAGTTTCATCCTCACATTCATATGCTCATGAGCTCTGGAGGGATTGACCTTAAAAGTAAAAGGCTAAATCGCTGGAAATCATGCTCCGTTATTCCCTATAGGATGCTGCATAAGAGATTTCGCCTCCTGTTAATCCAGGACCTGAAGGATACAATCAGAAAGTATCTGAAAGAAAACCCTGACCTTGGTGGAAAACTATCACTCTTCTCCCATCCCGGTGTTCTTGATGCCTTCTTTGACCCTTTCCTGGAGATTAACTGGTATGTGCATGATTCTAATGAGCTACCTCGGAAGATTTTACCGTCTCCTACATCGTTCGCTATGCTAAAAGACCCCCTTTAGCAGAGTGGAGAATTCTCAACTACGGTAAAGGTCCTGACTCGGATAAGCATAGGGTAACATTTTCCTACAAAGAAAGAGGGCGCTCGGAAGTAAAATGGACTCTTCCCGTAGAGAAGTTTATTGGCCTCCTCATTCAGCATATTCCTCCCCAACATTTTAGAGTAGTGCGTTACTACGGAGCATTAGCTGTCAGAACAAAGCCTTTCCTTAAGAATATCTTGAGCAAACTCTTTCGCCGAATGAAACAGATGACTAAGTCTGCCCCCTGGAGAGAACGTTTAACCTCTTTCACCGGAAAAGATTCTCCTCGCTGTCCCATCTGCCAGCGGGAAATGGAGTTAGTTGAGGTTGCTTACTTCTCCAAGAAATCGGGTTCTCTTGCCATTTACCACCCACCATAACTCCCTCTCAACGACACTTCCCCTAAGTGGCCAATTGCCCTTCTATCAGGGATTACGCTCTCCCTATCCCTCACCTCCAGTACTTCCCGCTCTTCCTATCCGCTGCTCACCAAAAATGAGCCCATCATCTGTCTTTTTGGACCATTCTCTTAAATCATTGAAATTTCTAAGCCGTAAATTAAATCTGAGCCAACCAAATTCCTCTTGTCATTGCGAGCAGAGCGATGAAGGGTCTAAATCTAACCCTTCCAACATTCGACGAGATTTGGCTCAGAAAGTGGCAACCACTAGGAATTTCAAGGGAATTTGAGATGGGGAAGGGGTGGCGATCACTTTGCCCGCTGGCGAAGGTCGTCAGATATTCCCCCTCTTCAATGTCTCAGTCGGTCTGAATGCCTCTACGCCGTACTCC
>QLUI01000367.1 GCA_018725345.1 Bacillota bacterium
CTTCGGCCACTTAGCGAAGCGTCCGAGGAAATCGACCTCAGCCTAGCTGATTTATCCTTCTCCGGCAATTACCTCTTCTCCAGGGTCTTCGTGTTACCACTCGAACTTCACCGAGACTTCCTCGACCGGATTCGACCCCATACCCTTCACACCGTAGTCGCCACTACCGAGAATGAAGCAGTTGTATACGTGATTGCCAGGGTCGAGGGGAAGAAGGTTATCGAGGCTGCAGCCAACGACCTGGGCGGCCGAACGCTCTGGAGTCTGGAGTCTGGAGTCTGGAGTCTGGAGTCCCCCTCCCCTCCCCTGGACTCTCGACTCTTGACTCTTGACTCTTACCTCTCGACTCTCGACCCTCGACTCTCGACTCTCGATTCTCAGCTAACGGCGGTCACGCGAGAGCTTCAATCGAAGACCAGGGAGCATCTAGCAGAGATCGTTTTGCTCAAAGAGGTGCTGTCGGCGGAGAGTGAGCGGCTTTCGATCCTGGAGAAGGCTTCTGAGGCAAAGTATGTGACCATGGTCGAGGGCTGGATTCCCGAAGCCAACGTCGAGTCTGCGGTGCTGCACCTCAAGGAGGCGATTGATATCGTATTCGTCGATGCGCGCGCCGCGGCTGAGTCGGAGGAGCCCCCAACGAAGCTCAATAACCTCAAGGCTCTTCGTCCCTTTGAGGTGATTGTGAGGCTCTTTGCTATCCCCAAGCACAGGGAATGGGATCCTACGCCGCTGATCGCCTATTCCTTTGCCTTCTTTTTTGGACTGATGCTCGGGGATGTGGTATATGCAGTGGGACTGATCCTGGCAGCGAGGTTTATCCTGCCTTCCTTCGTTGACGATCCCCAGTCTGACGGCTTCAGATTGTTACAGCGTGTGATCTATATCAGCAGCGTGGTCGCGCTTATTCTGGGTTTGATGACCGGAACATACCTGGGAGATTTCTTTGTGGGCGGTGTTGTCGGGCATGAGGGAATCTCTCTAGCGTTGGTGCCAGCAATCGAGGAATACCTCGCGGACCCCGTTTCGTTCATCGTAATTGCGATGGTAATAGGTCTTATTCACGTAAACATCGCTCATCTGCTCGGCTTCATCAAGGGAGCTCGAGAGGGGAACAAGGGGGTAATGATGAGTCGAGCGGGCTTATTCGTCCTCCAGATTTTTGGCATCCCCTTCGTCCTTCGTGTTTTGTTAGGCGTCTACCTGTTACCGGCGAGCGATTTCATCTATACTATCTTTGGATACCTTACTATTGTCGGCGTGGTGATGATGGGTGTCGGTGCCTTTATGCAAATGAAGGGTCTGGGCGCGATCTTCTGGGTTCTTGACACAGTCGGAATACTGGGTGATGTCATGTCCTATTGCCGGCTGGCCGGCGTGGGTCTGGCCACTTTTTATGTAGCAGTTTCCTTCAATATGATGGCAGACATGACCTATGGTGCTTTGTCAGGCGCGTTGCCGGGTGTTGTTGGGATCGCCGTTGGCGGCATCATGGCAATTATTCTTCTAGTTTTGGCGCACTTGCTCAATCTGGTGCTCAGTGGACTGGCAGCCTTCATCCACTCGCTAAGATTGTGCTTCGTGGAGTTTCTGTTCAAGTTCTATGAAGGGGGAGGAAGGCAGTATGAGCCATTTCATCTGAAGCCACGCGTATTCATCGTTGTGGGGTAGTGAAAGGCTAAAGCCTTAATTCCGAAAGGAGGGGTTAAATGCTAATTAGTCCCGAATCTTTGGCGGTTCTTGGGGGTGCGATAGCGCTAGCCGGGGGTCTAGCAGGCTCAGCGATCGGCATCGGCCTGGCGGCATCTGCCGGGGCGGCCATCCTGGCCGATGATCCCAGGCAGTTCAGGAATGTGCTAATATTGGCAGCCCTGCCCATGACACAGACTTTCTATGGGCTGATAGTCTTGATAATTGTCCTGACGACGGTTATACCAAGAGTCGCCGAGATGGGCGCCGGTTACGGCTTTGCGGTACTAGGGATTGGTGTTATCGCTGCCGCAGCGGAACTCATCTCAGCAGTCTACCAGGGAGCGGTTTGTGCCTCCGGGATATCGCTACTGTCCAAGACAAAAGGGGGGATATTTACCCATACCCTGATACTGGCGGTGTATGTCGAGCTCCTCGGGGTTCTGGGACTGGTGTTCAGTATAATGGCCTTGAGCCTAATTGGTGTCATGTAGAGGTGTCTTTATGATTGCCGGAATGGAGAAGAT
>QLUI01000368.1 GCA_018725345.1 Bacillota bacterium
CAACTCCCGCCGCTGCTTCCTCAAGGTGCTTAGTTGCTTCTCCAGCAAGGTCAGTCTCTCGCGCAGGGACTCTAGCTGGGATCGGGAGACCTTCCTACCCACCATCTCCCCTATCTTCTCCCTTACTGCTCTTGTCTCAGAACGCAGCCTGCGGATGTCATCGTCTAATGCCCTCCTGTGCGGGTTTGCCACCAGGATATCCTCGGCGATATCCTCAGCCCCATACCCGTGAAGGGCATCCAGGGAGTAGTGCTCCAACATGTATTTGAAGAAGTTCTCCTGTCCCCACCGATTGAACATCAGACAAGCGATAAGTGCAGCCTCCGTCGTCATATCACTGGTCAGAATGTGAGTCTGTCGCCCTTTGTCTCTGAGGACAGCGATATTGCGTAGAAGCCCAAATCCCTTAAGGTGGATAGTCTCTTCGTAGAGATTGAATTCGTGGAGCTTCCCCTTGAACTGGCAGGTTTTATGGGTGAACACTGAAGCTGGGTAGAGTTCAAATGGCTTGCGGCGGTAGGTGATGATGTGCACATTATTCTCCCGCAGCACGCCGAAGACCTTCGGAGAGTAGCCGCCTCGATCGAAAACCAGGGTGAACTCCCGTTCCCCGATCACGGAGCGAATGTGTTCCACCAACTGGGGTAGCATCTGGCTTAGACTCTTGTGAGGCTGAGCGGAGAAGAAGAAGAGAGGCCTTCCTTTCCTGTCGTTGACAAAATACTGCTCCACACCTGGTATGGCCAGACGACGCTGAGGGGACCATACCTTGCTGAGGGAGCGAGAGCCATAGTAGGGCTTCATATGACCATCGGCATAGAGGACCCCCAACTCCACAATGTCTCCGTCAGCGTAGCGGCGAGCCATCTCCATCATCAGCCGGTGACCCAGCTTTCGTTCCGCCAGTTCCTCAAGCTTACGCCGCAGAGTCTTAACCGAGGGAGAATGAGGGGTACCAATCAAGCAGCCGAAATCCCTCCGCTGTGCTCCCTTGAAGGACTCCACCGATGGAAAGCGCATCACCCACAGGAAGAAGAGGGCCAACACCACCTCACGTATCCCATAGCTACGGCAGGCCAGCTCGTCGTAAACCTTCCTGAACACATCTATCAGCCCCAGGGCTGCTAGGGCAGGGTAAAAGAGAAAGCCACCTGCGCCGGAAAACTCTCTCCCCTCCCTCACCACCGGTCTGGGCGAATCCACCACTATCTCTAGCGCCTCTTGATCTGTTCCTCCTTCCTCCGGTCCGGACGAATCCACCACTATCCCTAGCGCCTCTTGATCTGTCCCTCCTTCCTCCGGTCTGGACGAATCCACCACCATCTCTGACGCCTCTTGATCTGTCCCTCCTTCCTCCGGTCTGGACGAATCCACCACTATCTCTAGCGCCTCTTGATCTGTCCCTCCTTCCTCAGAAGCAGTCCCAGATGCAGTCGCTCTTGATTCCTCTGGTGACAGCGCTCCTTCCAGCCCCGCAGATGCATTGACTCTTCCCAGCGGCAACGCCAAAGGCCAGGCTCCTTCCAGCGAGACCTGCACCCCTTCCTTCTGTTCCAGTTCCACTCCCTGCACCATGCGCCTGACCGAGGTATGACTGATGCTCATCCCCCAATCCTGTGATAGCTTCTCAGCGATAGTCTGCAAGCTCAACCCTTGCCGACGGAGTTCTCTGGCCTGCCTGCGCATGTGATGATGCACTTTGTGCGGACCTCTCGGCCCTCTCTTGCCTTCGAGCATCCCTTCCAAACCTTCGCTCTTCAGCTTGGCTGCCAGCTTCGCCACATAATTGCGATGATAGCCAAACGCCCGGGCAATCTTTGTCTTGGGTGCCACCCCAGCCTGTGCTAGACAACCCGCTGCAAACCTGTGTGAGGAAGCATCATCTGAGGAGTATTTCAGGAACAAGCTCCAGTTGACCCATACCTCTCGTTTCCCATTAACGTTCTTCAAGCAGCACCTTGAATTAATGGATGTGCTTCCTGTTGGAATCTCTACTTCGATAAGGAACATTGGTCTCCTCCAAAGCGCCTACTGTCCCTATGATACCACAGAACGCCACAAATGTCAAGCCCAGATGCACACTAAATTATATTCTGCCACAGGAAGCTGCCCCTCCGTCTATGTCCTGAGTTCTGAACTTAGAAAACCTTTTCCTTGTTAGGGTCTCGTCATATAGTTGGAACCTATCTTGACCGTGGCTAT
>QLUI01000369.1 GCA_018725345.1 Bacillota bacterium
ATATTAACAAGCTGGATGATGCGAAAGAGGGGTCGCTATTGTTGAAGGATATCAAACGAATCCATTTTATCGGTATCGGCGGATATGGAATGAGTGCTTTGGCAAGAGTATTGCTCGATTTAGGATATTATGTGAGTGGCTCAGACCAGAAACAAAGTAAAATTACAGATAAACTAGCGCAGGAAGGCGCTGTCATTCACTTGTCTCATGATGCTAAATATCTAAATGGCGCAGAGATGGTAGTGTATTCTACGGCGATACCTGCAGATAATCCTGAGCTTGTAGCAGCTCATGCCTCCGGCGTGCAACTCTGGCACCGATCTGAACTGCTTGCTCAGTTTGTCAACGGACGCTATGGGATTACGATAGCAGGTACGCATGGAAAAACGACCACCACATCCATGGTAGCAAAAGTATTGGAAAAAGGAGAGCTGGATCCTACAGCATTCATTGGCGGTATTTTAGAGGATTTTGCCGGTAACTCCAGAATAGGCAAATCTGAATATATGGTAGCAGAGGCAGATGAAAGTGATAATTCTTTTTTACGTTACCGTCCCCGCATGGCTGTAGTTACTAATGTGGAAGCAGATCATCTGGAATATTATCAAGGAGATTTCAAGTTGTTGTTGGACGGCTATCGCAATTATTTGGGGAATATTAGCACCGAGGGATGTGCGATTCTCTTTGCTGACGATAAATATCTGGGTGATATGCTTCCAACCCATCTGCGGAAAGTCATTACATACGGGTTGGAGAAGGGGGATTATCGTGCCATCAACTTGGAGACGAAAGGGTGGGGCACGAGCTTTACCGTCTTGGATCACGACCAGCCAATTGGAGATATTATTCTGCAGGTGCCGGGATGTCATAATGTAGCAAACGCCTTGGCTGCGGTAGCCGTTGGCAGAGAATTGGGTGTGCCCTTTGATGCTATTCAGGCCGGACTAAGTGAATTCCGCGGAGCAGACAGGCGGTTTCAGCTTTTGTTGGAACAGGACGGTATCCTGGTGGTAGATGATTACGCACACCATCCCACCGAAGTAAAAGTCACGCTTAAGGCGGCCCGCTCTAACAATCCTAAACGGGTGATCGCAATTTTTCAGCCACACCGCTATACACGCACTCAGTATTTTCTCGAAGACTTTGCTGAATCATTTAAAGATGCGGATAAAGTCTTATTGCAGAATATTTATGCCGCCAGCGAGAGCCCGCTGCCGGATATTTCTTCAGCTATGCTGGCGGAGAAGATTCGTTCTCACGGAGTTGACGCGGAGCAGATGGATGACGCCGCTTTGATTGTGGAAAAAGTTTTAAGTATCGTCTGCTCCGGCGATTTGATTATTACCATGGGAGCCGGTGATGTAACGGAACTCGGTCACACCATCGCCGAGCGACTTAGGGAGTAGGATCTAGTTTGTGGCAGGCCCTCACCCTAGCCCTCTCCCAGAGGGAGAGGGATTCCGACGCCAATATTTCCAGCTGGAGTAATCCCCCTAGCCCTCTCCCAGAGGGAGAGGGGGTATGTAGTTGGGGAGTTTTTTTCTCCAAATTGTGCCACAGGCGGTATAATTATCTTAGAGGAAAAGCAGTTGTGCAGTAATTGTTTTTTCCACTATCAGCAGGCCGCAAGAGTGACGTGGCTCCCTTCTCCGATCGGTGGGAGAGCCGGGATTAAACAGTAAGATGCCATGAATTGTTTCATGATAAGGTTGGTGGCTATGTCCAAATATTATACAGTCCACGCTATCTTGTTCAAATGATTGCAGTGCACGTTGGGGCGTTTTTTGTTTGTCAGTACCGCCATCACCGTGCGTCAGTCCGATACGATACCCGGCCAGTTCCAGGATTTTTTTTCGACCGAGACGGCTGTGCAATGCCCGGGAATCCATGTTGCCGGCCACCGCTTCTACCGGCGCAATAGCTGATAATTCATTTAGTACATATTCTTCTACTACGTCACCGGCATGCAAAATCAGGTCCACGCCGTCAAACTGAATAAAAAGCTCAAGGGGCAACTGCCTAGACCTTGCCGGAATGTGTGTGTCACTTACGACGCCAATTCGCATCTCTTGCGCCTCCGAAAAGTGTTCTCTCTGCTCTTTTATCTTGGTTTTTCTTTTGGGTTAAGACCCTCACCTCTAAGCGAAGCGTAGGTGGGAATTTTTAATCAGGTGGAGTAGACTCTCCACCTGATTCCCCGA
>QLUI01000037.1 GCA_018725345.1 Bacillota bacterium
GGATGACGATGCAGCAAAGTCAGATTCGTAATTTTAGCATTATTGCACATATAGACCATGGTAAATCCACGTTGGCCGATAGGCTGCTGGAATTTACCGGTGCGCTTGCAAAGCGGGAGATGGCTGAGCAGGTTCTTGATCAAATGGATCTAGAAAGGGAACGCGGCATTACAATTAAACTTCAGGCGGTGCGTCTGCTTTACCTTGCCAAAAACGGGCAGGAATACAGCTTAAATTTGATTGATACACCCGGACACGTGGATTTCACTTATGAAGTTTCCCGCAGCCTGGCAGCCTGCGAAGGGGCGCTGCTCGTGATAGACGCGGTACAGGGGATTGAGGCGCAGACCTTGGCCAATGTTTATCTGGCGACAGAAAACAATCTGGAAATTATACCGGTGATCAATAAAATAGATTTGCCAAATGCCGATGTGGATAAAACAAAGCGGGAACTGGAAGAGATCATTGGCCTGGCAGGAGATGACGCGGTGCTTACTTCGGCTAAAGCCGGCATTGGCATTGAGGATGTACTGGAAGCTGTCGTAAACAGGGTGCCGCCGCCGACCGGCGAAGCGGATGCACCTTTGCGCGCTTTGATCTTTGATTCTCATTATGATGCTTACCGCGGTGCCGTGGCTTATGTGCGAGTGATGGAAGGTCAAATTAAGGAACGCATGAAAATTAAAATGATGAGCAACGGGAAAGTATTTGAGGTGGCGGAAGTAGGCGTTTTTCGTCCGAGGATGACTAGAGTAGAGATGCTTAATGTCGGCGAAGTCGGTTATCTGGTGGCCGCAGTCAAAAACGTAAAGGATACCCGGGTGGGGGACACTATTACATCAGCAGAACGGCCGGCAGCGCAGCCATTGCCTGGCTACCGCCGTGCCAACCCCATGGTCTTTTGCGGACTTTACCCGGTGGAAAGCGCCGAATATGAAGATTTGCGGGACGCCCTGGAAAAGCTTAATCTAAACGATGCCGCACTTACTTATGAGCCGGAAACATCGGCAGCGTTAGGTTTCGGTTTTCGTTGTGGTTTTTTAGGTCTTTTACATATGGAGATTATCCAGGAGAGGTTGGAGAGGGAGTATCAGCTAACGTTGATTACTACTGCCCCAAACGTGGTTTACCGGGTTAATTTGCATAACGGAGCTACAATAAACATTGATAATCCCGCACGGCTGCCAAATTCTGCCGAAATTGTCTCGGTCGAGGAACCCTATGTTACCGCCCGCGTCATAGTGCCAACCGAGTACGTGGGTCAGGTGATGGAGCTTTGCCAGGAGAAACGAGGCATTTTTGTCAATATGGAATATCTTGAAGCCTTACGGGCGGTCTTAACTTACGAAATGCCTCTCTCTGAAATCGTTTTTGATTTCTTTGACCTACTAAAATCAAAGACGCGAGGCTATGCCTCCTTAGATTATGAACTGTTGGGCTACCGTGTTTCCAAACTTGTAAAAGTTGATTTGTTGATTAACGGTCAAGCAGTAGATGCGCTGTCTTTTATCAGCCATGTAGAAAGAGCTTACCAGCGGGGCCGTGAATTAACCGGAAAATTGCGGGAAATTATCCCGCGACAAATGTTTGAGGTTCCGCTCCAAGCCTCGATCGGCCAGAAGGTTATCGCTCGGGAAACAATTAAAGCTATGCGCAAAAATGTGCTAGATAAGTGTTACGGCGGCGATATCACGCGCAAACGTAAGTTGTTGGAGAAACAAAAAGCGGGCAAAAAACGGATGAAGCAGGTGGGCAATGTGGAGATTCCCCAGGAAGCTTTCATGGCCGTATTGCGGATTAATTGAGGATGAAAATAGCCGTTTACATTCATATTCCCTACTGCAGTTCAAAATGTATTTATTGCGATTTTCTTTCTTCTCCGAATTTGGCTATCGGTTCGGCAGAATATTTGCGGGCGCTTGAGCAAGAACTTACTCTGCGCAGTCGGGAATTGCGGGAGGCAGGCGTTGTGGTCGATACCGTCTATATTGGCGGCGGCACACCCACAGTTCTTTCTGCGGCGGAGTTGTCTGCACTGTTGTCTGCCTGCCGCACCCATTTGCCGCCTACCGGTGGCACAGAATGGACTGTCGAAGTAAATCCCGGTACTATTGACCGAGCTAAAGCCGTCGTGTTGCGTGACGGCGGTGTAAACCGCATCAGCCTTGGCGTTCAAGACATAAACGACGACAGGCTCGCTCTCCTTGGGAGAACGCATACATTCGCCCAGGCTAGGCAGGCATTTACTTTGTGCAGAGAGTTTTTTAACGCTCTGTCTGTTGATGTGATGATTGGCTTACCCGGCCAAAAAGCTGCTGACTCTGCAGAAACGGTAGAGGAGCTTTGTGCCTGGCAGCCGGAGCATTTTTCTCTCTACGGATTGAAAGTGGAGTCAGGTACGCGCCTTGAGGGGCTTCTGGAGCAAGGAGAGGTAACACTCCCATCAGAAGAGGAAGCTTTGCTCATGATGCAACAGGGCAAGGAGATTCTTACTGCACACGGATTTAATCACTATGAAATTGCAAATTTTGCCAAACCAGGTCATCAATGTCGTCATAATTTAAGTTACTGGGAAAATCGCCCGTATCTTGGTTTGGGGCTGGGCGCTCATTCTTATTGGCAGAACAGCCGTTACCGTAATACGGCAGATCTGCCGCTTTACCAAAATTCCCTCCTGGCAGGGAACCTGCCGCCGGTAGCTATCCATCCTGTCGAAATGCGCGAAGAAATGGAAGATACAATGATGCTTGGGCTTAGGCTGACTGCCGGTGTGTCTTTTAAGGAATTTCAGCGCCGCTTCCGGCTTGACTTACGCACGCTGTTTGCTGCGGAAATCCATGGACTTGCAGAGAGAGGCTTAATTGAATGTGATTCGGAAGCAATTCGCCTCAGCCGACGTGGATTGCCGCTGGCTAACTTAGTTTTTGCCGAGTTTATCACTGTCTAACCTTGACAACAACCTGCTTAAAATGGTATTTTTGTAATAGCTTTAGCACTCATAAACAGAGAGTGCTAAGTTAAGGAGGAAAACAAATGGCTGGATTGAGTGATAGAAAACAAAAAATCCTCCAAGCCGTTGTTACCGACTATATCCAAACGGCTGAACCAGTAGGTTCGAGGTCCATTTCCAGGCGCTATAAATTGAATCTCTCCGCTGCCACCATCCGCAATGAAATGTCAGATCTGGAAGAGCTAGGCTTTTTGACTCAACCTCATACGTCGGCAGGCCGGATTCCTTCGCAGCAGGGTTACCGTTTTTATGTGGATGCTTTGATGGGTCCGCCTAACTTGACACGGCAGGAGGAAACATACCTGGCAAATGTTTTTACCCAGCTGCAGAAAATGAGGGAAATTGACCAAATTATCCAGCAGACAGCTAAGGTGTTATCGGTGTTGACCAGTTATACGTCGCTGGTGCTGGGACCGCAGTTTCGCCATAGTGCATTCAAGCAAATGCGTTTGGTTCCGTTAGATGAACAAAAAGCGCTGGTGGTACTGATTACCAGCGTCGGTCATATTAAGCATAGAGTAATTAACTTGCCGCAGGCACTAAGCAGCCAGGAACTGAACCAGATTGTCAGCTATCTTAATGAGCAACTGGCAGGACAAACTATAGAAAATCTTTCTGCCACCCGGCTGAGGCAGCTCCGCAGCGACCTTTACGCCCGGATTGATCTGCTCAGCCAAGTGTTGCAACTTCTGGATGAAAGCTCGGCTGATGGTGAAGGGAGAGTGTTTTTGGGAGGAACATCCAACATTCTTAACCAACCGGAGTTTAAGGACGTAGAGAAAATCAAACACCTTTTAACTTTGTTTGAGGAAGGAAGCAGACTTACTTTTGTCTTGGAAACATCTTCGGAGGGCGTTTCGATTCGCATCGGCACCGAAAATGCTATTACCGAAATGAGTGATTGCAGCCTAATTACGGCTACCTATCAGTTGGATAACCGTCCTGTTGGTGCCATTGGCGTAATGGGACCTACTCGCATGGAATACTCGCGTGTGATCACCATTATTGAACATATTGCCAGTCACTTGAACTTTGTGGTGCAAGATTTATGATGGGTGAGGTGATGTAAATGAACGAGGAAGAAAAAAAGATTTTCGCTGAAGAAGAGGTGCTTTCCGGCGAGCTAGAAGAGAGCCGGCAAACGCCAAGTGATGCGGACAGTACTGAGTTGGTCAGATTGCAGGAGGAAAATGCTCAGCTTTTTGCACGGTTGCAACGCCTACAAGCAGACTTTGATAATTATAGAAAGCGAGTGAAAGCAGACAAGCAGGAATGGACTGCGCAGGCAGTCTGCGATATCGTCAGAGAACTTTTGCCGGTAGTTGATAATCTGGAACGTGCTTTGGAAGCAAGCGGTTCCCCTGAATTACTACTCTCAGGTGTGGATCTTGTGACTAAACAGTTTTTGTCTGTGCTAAACAAGCATGGGCTCAGCACAATTGAAGCATGCGGCGTCCAGTTTGATCCTACCTGCCACCATGCTATTATGCAGCTGGAGTGTGCTGAGCCGGAAAATATGGTGGTGGAAGAACTGCAAAAAGGGTACAGGCTTAATCAGCGCTTGCTCCGTCCTAGCATGGTAAAAGTGGCAAAGTAATTTTTTAGAGATATTTAAGAATTTAGACAGGAGGAAATAAAATGGGTAAAGTTATCGGTATTGACCTTGGGACAACAAACTCTGTGGTTGCAGTAATGGAAGGTGGGGAACCGCAAATAATTGCTAATGTTGAAGGCGAAAGAATCACGCCTTCCGTAGTAGCGTTTAGTAAGGCGGGAGAACTGTTGGTGGGGCAGGTCGCTAAGCGTCAATCCATCACCAATCCTGAAAGAACTATTGCCTCGATTAAACGGCAGATGGGGACTAATCATACGGTTAAAATTGACGAAAAAAATTATACTCCTCAGGAAATTTCTGCTATGGTGCTGCAGAAGCTGAAAAAAGATGCGGAAAGTTATCTTGGGGAAAAAATAGATAAAGCGGTTATTACTGTGCCGGCCTATTTTACCGATGCTCAGCGCCAGGCTACCAAAGATGCCGGTAAGATTGCAGGGCTTGAGGTGCTGCGTATTATTAATGAGCCTACCGCTGCGGCACTGGCTTATGGCATGGATAAAGGAAATGACCATACTATTCTTGTCTTTGACTTGGGCGGCGGTACGTTTGACGTCTCGATTTTGGAGTTGGG
Organism: Bacillota bacterium; assembly: GCA_018725345.1. Taxonomy (GTDB): domain Bacteria; phylum Bacillota; class Dethiobacteria; order Dethiobacterales; family Dethiobacteraceae; genus GPS1B09. The sequence goes on from QLUI01000037.1 coordinate 5,197, forward strand.
TGACGGCGTTTTTGAAGTAAAAGCCACCAGCGGTAACAATCGCCTGGGTGGAGATGATTTTGATGAAAAAGTAATCAATTATCTGGCAGAGCAATTTAAAAAAGAGCAGGGCATTGATTTGAGAACTGACAAAATGGCGCTGCAGCGTTTAAAAGAAGCGGCAGAAAAAGCCAAAGTCGAACTTTCCAATTTGGCTACCACCAATATCAATCTGCCATTTATCACTGCCACGGCAGAGGGTCCCAAACATTTAGACATGAACCTGACCAGGGCAAAATTTAATGATCTGACGGCTGACTTGGTGGAAGCTACAATGGGACCGACACGCAACGCTTTAAAGGATAGTGGCCTGAAAGCGGAGAATATCGACAGAGTAATTTTAGTAGGCGGCTCTACCCGGATTCCAGCGGTGCAGGAAGCGATAAAAATTCTAATCGGCAAAGAACCGCACAAAGGTGTAAATCCAGATGAGGTGGTGGCGTTAGGTGCGGCCATCCAAGCCGGCGTGTTGGCTGGAGAAGTAAAAGATGTTTTGTTGTTGGATGTTACACCGCTTTCCTTGGGGATAGAAACTTTGGGCGGTGTTTTTACCAAAATTATTGAACGTAACACTACTATCCCTACTGCAAAGAAGCAGACTTTCTCCACCGCGGCTGACAGCCAGACTCAGGTAGATATCCATGTGTTGCAGGGCGAACGGTCTATGGCAGCCGGTAACAAAACATTGGGTCGCTTTAGTCTGGACGGTATTCCGCCTGCTCCGCGCGGCATTCCGCAAATTGAAGTATCTTTTGATATTGATGCCAACGGAATTGTAAATGTGTCGGCTAAAGATAATGCCACCGGCAAAGAGCAAAAAATCACCATTACCGCTTCAGCGGGACTTAGTGATAAGGAAATTGATGAGATGGTGAAAAATGCCGAGCAATTCGCCGCAGAAGATGAGAAACGCAGAGAACTGGCGGATGCACGCAATGAGTCTGATTCACTTTGCTATTCCACAGAAAAAATGCTGCGTGAACTGGGAGATAAAGTTGATAGCACTCAAAAAGAGGAAATTGAGGCGGTTATCACTAAGCTGAAGGATGTGTCGTCCAAAGAGGATATTGCTGCCATGCGCAGCGAAATGGAAACACTGACAAAGCACTTGCATGAGCTATCGATTAAGCTTTACCAGCAGCAAGAGGATGAAGCAAAGCCTGCAGAGGAAGGCGGACAGTCTGAGACGGTAGATGCCGAATATGAGGTCGTAGACGAAGATAAAAAATAGTGAAGCGTAAGGAATGTGAGCAAAAATGGCTAAACGAGATTATTATGATATCCTGGGCTTGTCAAGGGACGCCACTTCCGAGGAGATAAAAAAAGCGTACCGGAAGTTGGCAAGGAAATATCATCCGGACGTTAATCAGAGCGATCAAGACGCGGAGAATAAATTTAAGGAAATGAAAGAAGCCTTTGATGTGCTTAGTGAGCCTAGTAGCCGTGAGCATTACGACCGTTTCGGTCACGCTGCCGAGCAAGGGGCCGGCGGCTTCAATGGGTTTGGGCAAAGCGGTGGTGGCGGCTTCGGATTTGAAGATATTTTTGACACATTTTTTGGCGGCGGCGGCGGGCGCAGGTCAAACAGCCCGCAGCGGGGAATTGATTTGAGTTATGATTTGGAAATTAGTTTGGAAGACGCCGCATTTGGTTTAGAGACAATCGTAAAAATACCCAGAGCAGAATCATGTTCCACATGCGGCGGCAGTGGGGCAAAGCCCGGCACGCAGCCTGAAACATGCACCTATTGTAACGGCAGTGGACAACAGCAAGTGGTGCGCAATACGGCATTCGGTCGTTTTGTCAGTGCAAGAACCTGCGAAGCCTGCCGTGGAGAGGGGACTTTTATTAAAGAACGCTGCTCCGCTTGCCAGGGCAGCGGGAGCCAGCAGCACGAGCGGCAGATTGAGGTCAAAGTCCCGGCGGGGGTAGATACAGGCTCCCGTCTCCGTGTCACAGGCGAAGGGGCAGCCGGCAGCCGCGGCGGTCCTCCCGGTGATTTGTATCTGTTTATTCATATTAAGCCTCATGCTCTCTTTAGACGCGATGGTGACGATATCGTTGTCGAAGTGCCGGTTTCGTTTGCTCAAGCTGCGCTGGGTACTGAACTGGAAGTGCCGACACTTGATGGGAAGGCGCGCATTAAAGTGCCTGAGGGAACTCAACCGGGCACACTGTTTCGTCTGCGCGGCAAAGGGATTCCCCGTTTGCGCGGCTATGGCAGGGGCGACCAGCATGTCCGCGTGAACGTGGTTATTCCTAAAAAGGTTGCGGGGAAGCAGCGAGAACTGCTGCGTGAATACGCAAAGCTTGCCGGCGAAGAAATTGGGCATCATGATAAAGGTATTATTGATAAGTTGAAGGACGCGCTAGGAGGAAAATAGCGTGCAATGGTTAGAAGTAAAAGTTGTTACAGGGCGGGAGAGTACCGAAGCAGTGTCGGAAAAACTGATGAGCCTAGGTGCCGGCGGTGTGTCCGTCTATGATGAAATGGACTGGGTCACTGCCAAACAGGCAGGATTGGGTGAAATTTTCCCCGCCCTGCCTGCCGCAGATAGTGGACTGGTAACGATTAGGGGATATTTCCCCCTTTCTTTTTTAGCTGAGGGCAAAGAGGAAGAACTGAAGTCGTTTTTGCTAGCACTGCCCTCTTTTGGCCTGGCGCCGGCTGTCCTTTCCACCAAGCAGCATAGCGATCCAGACTGGGAACAGGCATGGAAGCAATACTGGGAGCCTACGCCGGCAGGTAATAAGCTGATGATTCTGCCGGCATGGCTGGATGCTTTGCCGTGGCCGGGCAGATTGGTTCTTCGGCTTGATCCCGGGGCTGCTTTTGGTACCGGAACTCATGAAAGTACACAGCTCTGTCTGGAATTGCTGGAAACTGAAATAGCAGGAGAAGAAACAGTCTGCGATTTAGGCTGTGGTTCTGGAATTTTGGCTTTGGCTGCCAAGCTGCTTGGTGCCGGAAAAGTTTCAGGTGTTGATATCGATGAGGCGGCAATTCGTGCTGCCTGCGAAAATGCTGAGCTAAATGGAATGCAGCTTCCCTTTATCCGGGCTGATTTATTCAGCGAAGAAGCATGGCGTTTACTCAAGCAGGCAGACCTTATTACCGCAAATTTGACTGCAGACGCTTTGCTAACTGTGAGCAGCCGCCTTCGCCATGTATTGTTTCCGGGCGGGCGGCTGATCATTTCCGGGATTGTTCGCCACCGCCTGGGCGAAATTCTTGCTGCTTACTTGCAGGAAGGCTATCTGCTTAAGGAAAAACGAAGTGCCGGGGAGTGGGTGGCACTTCTGCTGGAGCTGAAGTGATGAATCGTTTTTTTTATAAACAAATCCAGCTTCTAAGTGAGGACACGGTTAAGCTTAGCGGTGAGGATGCACATCACCTGTTACGCGTTCTGCGCGCCTCCGTCGGAGAAAGTTTGGAATTATGCTGCGAAACAGGCCGGTGTCGTCGGGCTGAAATTCTTTTTGTTGAAAAAAACAGCGTTTCTTGCCGTTTGGGTGATTTTTTGCCTGACAGTGAGCCGTCTGTACAGTTTAGTGTAGCTTTTGGCTTATTAAAAGGGGAAAAGGCAGAGTTTGTCTTACAAAAAGCTACCGAGTTGGGTGCCGCCAGTTTTATTCCCTTCATTAGCGGGCGGACTGTCGTTCGCCCTGATAAGGAGATGGAAAATCGCAGGCAGCGCTGGCAGAAAATTATTCGTAGTGCCGCAGCCCAGTCACGCCGCAATCTCATTCCGTCCATTCAGTCACCTGCTTCCTGGCAGCAACTCCTTGAGCTGGCCAAAAGCTTTGACAAAGCGTTACTCTTTTGGGAAGGCAAGGGGGGAAGGCTTCTCTGCGATGTGCTGAAAAATCTTCAGCCTAAAAGCCGGATTCTGTTGGTGACTGGACCGGAAGGCGGCTTTAGTGACGAAGAGCTGGTTGCCGCCAAAAGTCACGGATTAGAGCCTGTTACACTTGGTTACCGGATTCTGCGGGCGGAAACTGCGGCTCTCGTAGCGTTGGCAGTTTCTCTCTATCAGGCGGGGGAGATGGGAGGGTCATAAATGGCGACTGCAGCTTTTTTTACGCTGGGTTGTAAAGTGAACCAGACGGAAACTGCGGCTCTGCAGCAGCTTTTTGTGGAGGCAGGCTATCAGCCGGTGCCTTTTGATGGGCATGCTGACGTTTATGTAATAAATACTTGTACCGTCACCCAGCTTGGCGATAGAAAGTCACGGCAAATGATTCGCCGCGCACGGCGGGCTAACTTAGCCGCAGTGATTGTGGTTACAGGGTGCTATGCTCAGGTTTCCCCCGATGATGTACTGAAAATCTCCGAGGTGGATTTAGTCGTCGGTACCCATGCGCGCGGCCACCTGCCGGAGCTGGTAGAAGAAGCCAAAAAAGGCCGTCTCAACTGTGTTGTGCCTTTGACAGAGAAGGAAAAATTTGAAGCTTTGCCTAGCGCGCAAAAAGAAGGGCGAAAGAGAGCTTTTTTGAAAATTCAGGAAGGGTGCAATCAGTTTTGTTCCTACTGTGTTGTCCCGCATGCTCGAGGCTCTCTTTACAGCCGTCCTCCGGAAGAAACGGTTGTGGAGGTAAAACAGCTGGCCAAGCAGGGTTTCCATGAATTGGTGCTTACCGGTGTGCACCTTGGTTCATATGGGGTTGACCTGCCGGGAGAAATTGCTCTAAGCGATCTGCTCAGACAGCTTGCGCCTCTTGCTGGAATCCGTCGGATTCGCATCTCATCCATTGAACCTACGGAAATTACGCCCGATTTAGTCGAGGTGTTGTTGGAGAATCCAAGCATCTGTCGCCACCTCCATATTCCCTTGCAAAGCGGGGATGATCTGGTGTTGCGCAGGATGAACCGTAAATATGACGCAACAGAGTTTCTTCAACTTGTGTGCTGGCTGCGGGCACAACTGCCCGGCATTGCTTTGACCACTGATGTGATGGTAGGTTTTCCGGGTGAAACGGAAGAACAGTTTCAGCATACGATGGGACTGGTGGAAAAAAGCGCTTTTAGCCGCGTCCATGTTTTTAAGTATTCGCCGAGGAAAGGCACCCCTGCCGCCGGTTTTCCGGAGCAGGTGACGTCGGCGCAAAAGGAAGAACGGAGCAAGCGCTTGATAGCCTTGAGCGGCAAACTGTCTGGTGTCTTTTGTCGACAGTTCATTGGTAAGACGGTGGATGTATTGTTTGAAGAAACGGCTGGCAAAGGTAACTTAGCGGGGCTGACGGAACATTACGTCCGGGTCACCGCCCGCGCACCGGAAGCTCTTTTGGGCGAAATAGCCGCCGTTACAGTTGGA
>QLUI01000370.1 GCA_018725345.1 Bacillota bacterium
TTGGCAACTTCCAATGCGGCCCATAGAGCTGCGCCGCTTGAAATACCGGCAAGGATCCCTTCTAATTTTGCGAGTTGCCGGGCAATCTCTCCGGCGTTTTCATTAGAAACCTGGATGATCTCATCCACGACATCTCTATTTAAAACCTGAGGGATAAACCCTGCTCCTATTCCCTGGATTTTATGCGGCCCGGGTTTACCACCGGATAAAACCGGAGAAGCTTCGGGTTCAACTGCGATTGCCTTAAAATCCGGCTTTCTTTTCTTAATTACTTCGGAGACTCCCGTGATTGTTCCTCCAGTACCAACTCCTGATACGAGAATATCAACCTTTCCATCAGTATCGTTCCAGATCTCCTCGGCAGTTGTTTTGCGATGGATCTCAGGATTAGCAGGATTATTGAATTGCTGCGGTATAAAACTGTTTGGGGTAGACTTGGCTAACTCTTCAGCTTTTTCCACTGCGCCTTTCATCCCTTTTGTGCCTTCGGTTAATACAACCTCTGCCCCGAGGATTTTAAGCAGCTGCCTGCGTTCGATACTCATCGTCTCAGGCATAGTCAAAATCAATTTGTAGCCTTTTGCCGCAGCTACGAATGCCAGAGAGATTCCCGTATTGCCACTGGTAGGTTCAATAATCACGGTGTCTTTTTTAAGCACACCCCTGCGCTCTGCGTCTTCAATCAGCGATACTCCTATACGGTCTTTCACGCTTGAAAGCGGATTAAACGACTCTAACTTCGCTACTACCGTAGCTTCTACTCCATTGGTAATACGGTTAAGTTTTACTAAAGGAGTATTGCCTACGGTTTTTGTAATATCAGAATATATCCTACCCATTGTCATCCTCCTTGCCACAAGGGCAACACCCGCGCAATTCCAATAAGCGCGGGGTGTCTTATGCTGTTTTAGCTAATGCCTGCTCGATATCGGCAAGGATATCGTCAATGTGCTCAATGCCAATGGACAGGCGAACAAAATCCTGAGTCACCCCGGTTGATAACTGCTCTTCGTCAGATAACTGCTGATGTGTGGTAGTCGCCGGATGAATGGCAAGACTTTTAGCATCACCTACATTGGCAAGGTGTGATATTAATTGAAGTGAGTCAATAAATTTTCTTCCCGCTTCCAACCCTCCTTTAATTCCAAAACCTAATATTGCACCCGCTCCTTTTGGTAGATACCTTTTAACCCTTTCTCTTTCGGGACTATCATCCAAACCCGGATAATTAACCCAGCTTACCCTTGAATGTTTCTTCAAATATTTCGCTACTGCAAGCGCATTTTCGGAATGCCGCGGCATCCTCAGGTGCAAGGTTTCTAACCCCTGCAAAAACAGAAAAGCGTTGAACGGTGAAAGCGCCGGACCAAGGTCCCTTAAAAGAGTAACCCGCGCCTTGATGATATAGGCGATATTACCAAGCGGCTTAAGCGCTTCGATGAAATCAATTCCATGATAGCTTGGTTCGGGTTCAGAGATAAGAGGGAACTTACCGTTATCCCAATCAAACTTACCGGAATCAACGATTACCCCGCCGATGCTTGTGCCGTGGCCGCCGATAAACTTGGTCGCCGAATACACAATGATATCTACTCCAAAATCAAACGGTCTTAATAAATAAGGGGATACCGTATTGTCCAAAACAAACGGAATGCCGTTCTTATGGGCAACCTTGGATATTCCTTCCAAATCCGCGATGTCAAGTTTGGGATTACCTATGGATTCGGCATATAGTGCTTTCGTCTTTGGGGTTATCGCTCTCTGAAAAGCCTCAAGGTCATTGGACTTAACAAATTTGACCTTTATTCCTAAGCGCGGGAAAGTATAATGGAATTGATTATACGTTCCGCCGTAGAGGTTATCTGCCGAAACGATCTCATCACCTGCCTGCGCTATATTGAGGAGAGCGAGTGCCTGCGCAGCCTGCCCGCTCGCCACAGCAAGCGCTCCGACGCCACCGTCCAGAGCTGCCATTCGTTTTTCAAAGACATCGGTTGTCGGGTTCATTATCCTTGTGTAAATGTTCCCGAATTCTTTCAGTGCAAAAAGATTCGCCGCATGCTCCGTATTTTTGAACTGATAAGAGGTCGTCTGATAAATCGGCACAGCCCGCGCCCCCGTCGTCGGGTCCGCAACCTGTCCTCCGTGCAACGCCAATGTTTCTGTTCTCAAACCCTCATTTTTTTCCGTCATTTTTTCC
>QLUI01000371.1 GCA_018725345.1 Bacillota bacterium
CCCCTCGGCTGTGGCTGAAACCGCCACGTATGCAGCCATCTTATCTGTTCCACGTCCTTGCTTGCCAACAGGACCGCCGAAAAAAGCTTCTTCCAGCTGGATAAGGCCGGATAACTGATACCTCTGTTCGCGATCAGACATGACAGCCCAGTAGCTTTGCATTAAGTTAAAATGGATTTGTCAACTTTGTAATTATTAGCTATTAAGCGCTATTTAATAAAAACAGGCGAAACAGCAATATAATCTACTATTTTTGCAATTATTTGCTGCAATATAAGAAAAATTCCTTTATAATAGAGATATAGGGGTAGTCCTTGCCCAAATCTCTAATATTAAAGGAGATCAAAATGCAAGGCAAGGATACCACAAAATCCACATTTTTTCAATTGTTTCGGCCAATTTTTAAGGAAAAAACTCTCGATTATTTAAAAAGTGTAGGAGTTGACAGGTATGTAAAGAAACTGACCATCATCAAATTATTTATGCTTCTCACCTTCGCACAACTTGAGCAGTTCAAGGGTTTGAGGGATATTAGTAACAGCCTTCATCATAAAGCTCACAGTCAAATTATTGACCTGGAATCCATAAGTCACTCTTAGATTTCCAGAAGGCTAAGTGCAATCCCCCCGGACGTGCTCCAGGTGCTTTTTCAGGCTCTGATCCAACAGGCCGGTGCAAAGATGGGTTTTCTTAAAATCCGTGACAGCTTGGGCCGTATTTATCTGATTGACGCATCCGTGATCAGTCTATGCCTAAGCCAATACCGCTGGGCAGAGTTTCTTAAAACAAAAGGCGGTGTAAAGTTTCACCTGCGACTCCGGTTATTTGAGCAAGGCGTACTTCCGGACCACGCGATAATTACACCGGCAAAACCCAGTGACAGGACACAGATGGACAATCTGGTCGTTGAGGATAAAGACGCCATCAACATCTTTGACCGAGGATACGTGGACTATCGGAAATTTGATGACTACTGCAAATCCGGAAACCGATTTATTAGCCGTCTCAAGTTAAACGCTGTAACGACCGTACAAGAAGAGTTGTCAGTAGTTCGGGGGAGTGCAATTATCAGGGACTGTATAGCGGTTCTAGGTACCGGTTCAAAAATCATGGAACACCCTTTACGCCTGATTGAGACTGTCGACACCGAGGAAAACCCTGTAACCATTGTAACAAACGACTTTGACATGAGCGCTGAAGAAATCGGGGAATTGTACCGCTACCGCTGGCAGATCGAGATCTTTTTCAAATGGCTAAAGCAGAACCTGCATGAAAAGCACCTGTATGGACGTAGTCAGCAAGCCGTGGAAAATCAAATTTATATTGCATTAGTGACCTACTGCCTGTTGATGATACTTCAGCTCGATACTGGCTTTAAAGGCCCCCTGCTTACCGTTAAGCAGCTGCTCCGTGTCTGCCTCTATGAACCTGTTGATGTGTTCGTAAAAAAACTCACATCAAAAAGCATGCGAAGTTCAAAAGGGCGACGACGATTAAACCATGAAGCAGTATTTCAGCAAACATTAAACCAAGTTGTGATGGGTGAAGCAGATTTTCTGGATGACTTAACTTACGATCCGGTGATTCTCTAAGCGACTATATGTTGGCAAAATGTGGAAAAGGACTACCCTCTACCGGCACTAGTCCTTTTAGCGACGGGCGGGAAAACCTGTTTACATATATTGATATTTATATTGATATTTATAGTGAAATTAGTAATCCGGCACCGAGTAGAAAATGGCTTTACTCTTTTCGTATGTTTTTATGCAACACTACTGACCGCAGCTAAAAAAATGGGAAATCTTCGCGGGATCACAGGCGATATTGGAATCTTGGAAGAGGTAAAGCTCGGCAGCATCAAGACCCATGATCTGGAGCTTTGCCGGGACATGTTGCTTAAGACTCCCGTGTTGCATCCGGGTGACAGCTTGATCAATGATCGAGGGTTTCTGGATCGACAGATGATGAACGCCTTAAAGATTGAGCGCGGTGTGGACACCTATGTCCCTGTGCGTAAGGATATGGACATCTATGCCATGGCGGTCTCCTGCGCCATAGAGCAAAACCAGTGGCAACCGCATCCCAACAAAAAACGGAAAACGCAAAGCATCACTTTGGTTCAGGATTTGGGCCCTTTTTGGCAGAGTAAGGAAGTGGGCCGAGATCAAGAGGTACCGCTAAA
>QLUI01000372.1 GCA_018725345.1 Bacillota bacterium
TCCAATCCCGACAGGAAGGTGTCATCTCCCCCATAGCCGCAATCAGCAACCACAGCCCGATGAGGAATCTGACTCTCACGCGCCTCATCCAAAAGGGCCAGGGCGAAGTGAAACTAAACGGGGGAGTCCTCCTGGCACGAAGTCTACCGCCCTTATCGCAGAAGGCATTTGCTGCTGTGGGGATGCGTCCACCTCCCAAGGTGCAGTCATTGAACTAGCCACACACGAGCGACCGCACTAAAGGTATGTCGATGTAGTGGCAAACAACCCTGAGCTAGCTATGCGCCAGCTATGGAGGGTCTCAAAGTCGGGATTGAGAATGAAAGAAGCAGTTGCTGTTCTCGGGAGCTTGAGAACGACCAATCCCACATACTCTCCTGGCGGGTAGTTGCGAATATCTGAAAAATCGAAGTCACCCGTTACAAGGCATAGGCCTTCGCTCGCCTCGTGCTCATATCGCCGTAACAGAGCGTCCGTTAAGCGAGGAAGGTCCTCATCAACTAGAAAGCGCATAGCCCTATCCTGCTGGCACTGGCAGCGGGTGAAACTCCTCTGCTTCGACCAACTCGGTGGCGTAACTGAGAGCGGCCCAGATATCCTCTTCGGTCACTTCGTACTCTTGCATGATCTCTTCCTGGGTCATGCCGCCAGCGAGCCCGCCAACAATGCGTGTGATGGGAACTCGCGTCCCACGGATCACCGGTTTGCCGTGCTGTATCTCTGGGTCTATGATAATTCGTTCATTCATCTCCGCACCTCTTCTCTTGGTGTGATAAAATGGGCCTGATTTCACATAACATTTTGCGGATATGAGAAGTTCAAGCGTAGCGAGGATTTGGGTGGAAGCCGAAGGCTGTGGTCTCATATCCGCTGTTATACGCCGTCACCTCGCCGTTCTCTCAATGGATTGTCGAATGACTTTCTCAAGGTCATTTGGAACATCAGTACCAATTCGATATTTTTTACCTGTTTTCATCTTAATTTCAACGGCATAAGAGCCAGAAATATTATAGAGCCAGCCATGAGGGGTCTGGCGAATTCCCCAGCCATAGTACCAAGGGTTTTTCACGACCTGGCATGATTCAATATCCTTCAAGGAGAATTTCTTTCGAATGACTCCTGGCCCGAATCGAATTTCGAGAGCATCTTCCTCAATCACTACAGTTAGCGTGGCGAATAGCACCGTGCAGACTCCAAGGATAATCATAACTGCGAAGGTAATCCAATCGAAACCATAAACAGCCATGTGATACGCAATCAAAAGCAGACCAATGGCTAATGCAACCATAATCAAGTATCCGATTTGTGTGTGTTGATATTTAATCATATTTGTTTCCTCCTACAAGCGATGGCGTATAACGTTCCCAGCATATACGAAGTTTCGGCATAGCCGAAATTTAGGCGAACGAAGTGAGCCGTATATGCTGTGTTAGGCGAAGCTGGCCTCATTAAGACTATCCCCTCTAGCCCTCTACCTTTTCTAACTCCGCTAACGCTTCAGTTGCACTCAACCTTCGGAAGGGCAAATTTTTAAGTTCCTCTAAAAAGTGCCGATTCTCTGTGATTAGTGTCTCCACCTCTAACTCCTCTAATTGGGCTGCTATTGCCGCATCGCCAAGTTTACAGCCAAGACTTTGGTATTTGCGGACGGTCTCCATCTCCGCCTTCCCACAATGAATCACGATTTGTTTTGGGAACTGTTTCAGCAAGTGAAAGAGTGTTCTCAATTCGCTCTCTGTAAGATTAGCTTGCAATTCTCGCAAGACCTGGCTTGGGAGAATCACCTGTATTTGACCTAATCGTTCCAAAAGAAGAGCACAAGCTGGAAGCTCCGGGTGATGCCGTAAGCCAAATATCCAAACGTTGGTGTCCAGAACAACTCTTTCATCCCGGATAGTCATGTGCAGCAATCTCTTCACGAATCTGTTTTAAATCCGCTAAAATCTCTTCAACCGAGCGGTCTAATTGTCCTTGCTGCCGCAATCTTTCTCGATATTGTTCTGAAAGGGCAGATAGGCCACGACGGAAGTTTAACTCAGCCACACGTCCCCAGAGTGCTTGTTGCTTATGCTCTCCCAAAGCTGCAATCTTAGCAGCCAAATTTTCCACTTTCGATGTCATCCTCAACCCCCTCTCTTAAGATATTCTTTTCTTTTATTAAAAAGCCAGTTTCGCCTAA
>QLUI01000373.1 GCA_018725345.1 Bacillota bacterium
GGTTACCTCTCTGTCCTCAATCCTTCCGCTGGCAATGAGCAACCCCCTTCGGGGATTTTTTTAATTAGTTGTATATGTACAAGCCAGAGTACGGATAGGGCTGCCACAGACGCTGCCACGATAATCATAACTTTCTTAAGCCTTGGTATTTTCATAATTGTGGTCTCACAACCTTCCCGAACGCAGGATGCCAATCAGCAACCATAGGCCAAGGATACTGGCCAATAGGAAACCTGCCAGGCCGAGGAGGGGATAGCCAAACAGTTTTGGGCCCACTTCTGTCTGGAACACCATAGATGAGCCAATAATGAGGGCAGCAATTACCACCGCAAAGCTCAGGCGGTTGCTTGATCTATCGAGTTCTCTGGTGATACGTTCAAGTCCACGATGTTCAAATCTTATTCCCAGTTCATCCTTCCTGACTTTTGAAAGTATCTCACGCACATCAGATGGCAATTTTTTAAAGAGCATAAATGTCTCTTCAACCAGTTTAGAGAATTCTTTTAACTGCCTGGTGGGATCTAACCTCCGAATCATAAGTTTCCGGGCATAGGGCCTTGCATGTTCAATAATGTTAAATTCAGGATAGAGCATCGTGCCCACACCTTCATTAATCACGAGTACCTTGGTCACCATGACCAGGTCCGAAGGAAACCGCAGCCTGTAACGGCGGATGATGCCCATCAATTCGTTGATAATTATCCCGATATCCAATTGCTGTAAAGGGACTTCATAGTAGCGTTCAAGAAAATCCGCCAGTTCCAGTCTGAAGGCGCTTCGATCTATTGGTTCCGGTGCCAGGCCAATGCTCAGGAAAACATTTACCAGAGAATCCGCATCCTTTTCCACGATAGCCGTAAATATAATGCCCAACTGGTGAGCGATTTCCTCATCGAGCATCCCTATCATGCCGAAGTCTACAGGTGCAATCACATTATTTTCAAGGACAAAGATATTACCAGGATGGGGATCAGCATGGAAAAAATGGAACTCAAAAATCTCCTTAAGGATAAGGTTAGCTCCATTAATCGCAACCATCCTTCGATCCATACCAGCAGCTTCCAATTGCTTAAGCTCGGAAATCTTAATTCCACGTATGTATTCCATAGTCAATACTTTCGGTGCGGTTAAATCCCAATAAACCTTTGGGATATAAACAGTCTTATCACCGGCAAAGTATTTCCTGAAACGGTCTATGTTTCGACCTTCCCTGACAAAGTCCAGCTCCCGACGGATAGTTTTGGCAAACTCATCTACAATCCTGACAGGCTCATAATATCTGCTTTCTGGCAGGTGCCGTTCAGCAAGGGCAGCCAAATCATGAAGAATGCGGATGTCTGTCTCAATAATATTTTCAATCCCCGGCCGCTGCACCTTGACCGCCACCTCATCCCCGGCCTTTGTTCTTGCCCGGTGAACCTGGGCAAGAGAGGCAGCAGCTAACGGCTTCTCCTCGAAGGATTCAAACAGTCCTGTAAGGGACCGCCCAATCTGGTCTTCGATAATCGCCTTAGCATCCCCGAAAGGGAATGGAGGAACCTCATCCTGAAGTTTGCTTAATTCCTTGATAAAATCCTGAGGAAGCAGGTCTGGACGGCTGCTTGATATCTGCCCGAACTTAATAAAGGTCGGGCCAAGTTCCTCAAAGGCCAGGCGCACACGCTCGGGGGTCGAGAGGCGTTCGATCTCCTTTAACTCTTTTTTAAAAACCCTCCTTTGCCATGGCACATAATACCTGGCCTTTAATCGATTCAGGAGATCTCCAAATCCATGTCGGACAAGAACGCTGACAATGTGGCCATATCGCTTCAGATCCTGATAGGTTTCATGAACCTTAAAGATAGGCACGATTTTAGGATATCCTCTTTTCTATCGCCTCCAGCCTTTTCGAAATTTTATCCAGATCTTTTTTAGTAGGCAGTCCCAGGTCGGTTATTACTTTCTGCACAGTTTCGCTTATCTTCCCAAACAGTTCCTCTTTCTGCTTTTCAGCCTCCTTTAGCAGCTTGTCCACTATTTTGAATCTTTCTTCCCTGGTCACCTCTCCACGTTTGATGAGGTCATCAACAAATTCCTCTGCCTTTTCTTTTGTGAGGCTAATCACGCCAAGCCCTAATAGCATTGCTTTCTTGATAATATCCATTATTTCCCTCCTTTCCTAATA
>QLUI01000374.1 GCA_018725345.1 Bacillota bacterium
AGGAGGTATAAAACAGCTACAAAATAACTGAAAAAAACTGCATATAAAACAACAAAACCGTTGACACCGAACAAATGTTTTTATTAAGATATTAACAGGAGGTGGTGTCAATGGAAAACTTATTAACCACTCACCAGTTAGCTAAAATATTAAATGTTCGGCCAGAAACATTACGCCGATGGGAAAGAGAAGGCAAGTTAGTACCCTTGCGTACCCCCGGTGGCCACAGAAGATACAAGGGATAAGGGATCTCAGGTTAAAGCACTGCTGGGTGAAGAGCAAGTTAACAGCACAGCTATAAATTGCATCATTTATGCCAGGGTGTCTACGGCAAAACAAGCAGATGCCGGTAATTTGCAACGGCAAAAAGAGCGATTAACTACCCCAGTTTTTCCGCAAGAATCTATGGTAAACGTGGCGGGAGAGTAGCAAAAAAGTTAATTAATATAATTGAACCGGAGGTGGCTGCCGGTGAAAACGACAGTTAGAGGTGTAATTCTTCAGCTTAATGAAACACAACAATTATTTCTGGATAATCTAATGTTTCTTTACTGCGCTGCTGTTCGTTGGTCGTTCAAAAGACTGCCGGAGGGGCAGAAAGTACAGGACATACGCCTTGCTGTGCAAGGAAAGTTCAACCTAAACTCCCGACAGGCCAATGATGCTGTGTTCGATGCCCAATCAACAATAAAAAGCCAGCATGAATTAGTGAAACTACACTACGAAAATGCCAAAGCAAAGGTTGAGTGTGCAGAAAAACAAATTGCTAAAATCAAATCTCCTGCCAAGATAGCCAATTTACAAAAGAGGTTAGATAAATGGCGGGGCAAACTAGCCAAATGGCAACACTTTCATGAAACTAACACCTTTCCGCCCGTAGTATTCGGCAGTAAGGAGTTGTTTTTGAAAAGGTGTAAGGGCAGTATTGCCAGGGAGGCATGGCGAGAGGCAAGGTCTAACCGTTATCTATCCCGGGGTGATAAAACCAAAGGCGGCAACCTGAACACCAGGATATATACCGTAGATAATAAACTCTACCTGGACATAGTTTCAGAACCGGTACAGACTCAAAAATCTGTCAGGTATAACCGGATAAACGTGCCAATCTACCTGGCCCAAAAGCTTTCAAAAAAGACAGGTAAGATAAATGGCATAAACTACCGGCAAATGGTGCTGGACTATCTTAAAACAGGTGGTGCCTATCAGGTAGAAATCCTCCGCAGAGATGGCAGGTATTACGTTCATGTCACTATCGAAGAAGAAATCCCGGTACCATATAACGCTAAGGGATCCACGGGTGTAGATACCAACCCTGACGGTCTGGGAGTGGCCCGGGCAGACTACCTGGGGCAGTACCGTGGGAGTCTGTGGCTGGGTGAAGGTGAATGGACATGTGCCAGGAGTACCAGGAGAGATAACCTTATCGGCGAAAAGGCGAAACAAGTCGTAATCCTGGCTAAAGAAATGGTCTGCGCTCTGGTAGTTGAGGATTTAAAGTTTAAAAACGATAAATCGGTTACAGCCAAGTTTAACCGAATGTCACATGGGTTTGTGTGGTCAAAGTTTCTGAAAGATGTTGACCGGTGTGCTGCCCGTGAGAGTGTGCCGGTAATAAAGGTAAAACCAGCTTTTACATCGGCAATAGGTATTTTAAAGTATCAGCACATGTATGGCATATCAAACCACGAATCAGCAGCCTATGTAATAGCACGGCGTGGTTTAGGCTTTGACCATGAGAAAATACCAAAGGTATTGCTTGATAACTTAATTAAGAAGAAGCCAGAACTTAAGCTAATGGATAACTGGAAACAGTGGTCAGCAGTCAAAAAGGCTACAATATCCAAGATCAAAAAAATAACGAAAAGGCAGGTGAAAAGCCTGGTTTCATGGCAGGTTCACCGGAAAGAAGCGTTAGGTTTAGGTTAAAGCTTTAGCCATAGAGACTTTGGCATGGTGCTGGTACACGCAGAGAAAGGCCGGTATCATAGTTAGAACTTAGGCGGAGGCAACACCTTCTCCGGGCAGCACGTTCGCTTCAGGCAACGGCGGGGAAACCCACCTGGAATGTAGTCAGCAGGCTACAGCCTAGCATCTTAAACCTGTGAGGATGCCTCCTGTTTAGTCGGCAGGAGAGAAAGCTAAATAAATATAGATATATCTC
>QLUI01000375.1 GCA_018725345.1 Bacillota bacterium
AAACGAGTTCACTCACATTATTGACTCTTTGATTTTCTCTGTCCACACACGCAAATTGATCATGCAATTTACTACGCCCTTAACTTTTCGAACAACATTTTACATAATTATACAGCACTTACCACTTTTATCGGCTGTCCTAGCACTTTGCATAGCCACAACTTCTGCAAACCATGCAACCCTCTGCCCTTTCAAGCTGTTGACCGCATTCGCAAAGCAAGCCACTATCCATCACTTTTTTTTGCGCGCTGCCGTTAATCTTGTCCATGGTCTGAAGAATCTCGTAGGCGATCGCGGAAGCGCAGGATTTGCCTGGAGAAATATTTTTGCCCTTACCGCGAGCCAATCCTTCCTCCCGGCGCTCTTTTTTGCCTACCGTTACCGTTCCTTCCTTACATCCATCACGAAATACGGTAACTCCTTTTAAACCAAGCTGGTGCGCCAGTTTGTAGCACCGCGCAATTTCTTCTGCCGTAGTAGTATTGTGCAAATTAACAGTTTTGCTTACAGCATTACAGACGTACTTCTGAACTGCGGCCTGCATCAAAAGGTGGTCTTCGGGAGATATTTCCTGAGCACCTTTAAAAATCCGCGCTATTTCTGCGGGAATTCCTTCTACCCCTTGGCATGTGCCGCGCTCGGCCACCTCAGTCAAAATGCTTTCCTCTACCTTGTGCTCCAGGCATGCTGCGAGAAAAAGCTGGCTGAACACTGCAAAGTCCCCTGCTACGTTAGTCGCCTTCCTGTAGGCTACCGCAAACAAAGGTTCTACGCCATAGCCTTCACACCCTGCCATAGTAGTCACCGAGCCGGTGGGGGCAATAGTTACGCAGGCGGCGTTTCTTCGCTTTTCCGCCGGATAGAAGATACTGCTCTCCCACTCCGGGAAGCAGCTTTTTTCGCTTGCCAACTCCCGCGATGCTTGGATGGCCGTTTCCTGTATCAGCCTGGTTATCTCACCGGCATACGACCTGCCTTCCTCAGAATCATAGGCTAGGCTCGCCATGAGCAAAACGTCGGCTAGACCAGTAAAGCCAAGGCCGATTTTTCGCGTAGCCTTAGTGGCTTCCGTTATTGCCGGCAGAGGATATTCCGCAACATCGATTAGATTGTCCAAAAAACGAACGGCGACGGTAACAGTTTCTTTAAGCAGCTCTTCATTGATTCGCCCGTTATCTGAAATCATACGTGCCAGATTGACGCTCCCGAGAAGACATGACTCTCCGGGAGAGAGAATTTGTTCTCCGCACGGGTTAGTGCAGTTTAACAGGTTCTTCGGCACAGGGTTATTCTTTTGAATAGCATCCATGAAAATAATGCCCGGGTCGCCGCAAAAGTAAGCGGCGTCGACTATCATCCCCCACAACTTAGTGGCAGGAACTACTTCATGCACTTGACCGTTGAAGACAAGCTGCCATTCCAATTCATTTTCAACCGCCTCCATAAACTCGTCCGTAATCCCCACCGAAAGATTGAAATTTGTGAGCTGGCCATTTCGTTTAGCGTTCACAAAATCAATAATTTCCGGGTGGTCAACGTTTAGGATTCCCATTGATGCGCCGCGCCGCACACCGCCCTGCATAACCATGTCAGACGATGCGTTATAGAGTTTGATAAGTGCTACCACACCGGACGCCCTGCCTTTGGTGGAATTCACCAGGGATCCCTTTGGTCTAATGCTGCTGAAATTGTATCCTACGCCACCGCCGGACTTAAAAACAAGGGCGGTCGCCGCCAATGTTTCGTACATTGATTGCAGACTGTCTTCAACGGCCAAAACGAAGCAAGCAGACGGCTGCCAAGGAAGGTCTGCCTTCCCCATGTTAGTCCAAACGGGGGTCGAAGGAATGAAAAGAAGTCCGCCCATCAAGTCGGCAAATTTTTCTTCCCATTGCTCGCGTTTTTCTTTTTCCGCGCTAGCAGCTACGCAGGCAAGACGCCAAACTGCCTGCTCGAAAGTTTCAATAACGTTGCCGCTCTCATCTCGCAACGCATATCGTGCGTCAAAGACTTTTTGTCCTGCGGTGGAAAGCTCTCGCACTGCTTTCTCCCCCCTATCCTGTTGCTTGTGTTCCCCTTCGGCCAATATCAGCTTTTGGATTACTATTCTCGCTTGACGGCAATTTTCCTTCCCTTAGATCTTCTCAAACAGGTAGTGAAC
>QLUI01000376.1 GCA_018725345.1 Bacillota bacterium
CAAGCTTCAGGCGCAGCGGTTGAAGTTGGCTTTGTTCTACCGTCCGGTCTTTGAGCCGGATAGTAAAAGGCGACATCTTGTGCACCACCGCACGTCTGCGTTCTAGTAACAGCCTAGCCCGTTTTTCGGTGCAGGGCATTAATGGTTTCTTGTGCTTGTCCAGTACGAATACAGCCATCTTTTTCTCTCCTTATCGAGAGCCCCTTAAGGGGCTGGTAACGCTATTTCTAGTCTCTCCTCGCCAATGTTAGCTTAGCTTGTCGCGTCAGGGACACTGCTCGTACAACCCCTACTCGCTGTTTAGTCCGGACGACAGTGCCTGGAGCTGGAGAAGTACCCCAGGGTATCATGGCTAAGATAACGTAGTCCTCGTGGGACTTAGGCTGGTCATAGCAGGGGCAAATGCTCGCCCCCGGCTTTAGCCGTGGGGTCTATGACGTATCTTAGCGATCCGCAACCCCAGCTCTTCCACCTCCCCGCTAAAAGAGCCGACGGTGATAAAATCGCCTACGGAAAACTGGTCTTCCAGCATTAGAAAAAATCCGGAAATAACGTCTCTGACTAGATTTTGCGCGCCAAAACCTACAGCCAAGCCTAGTATCCCCACTCCTGCCAGAATGGGGCCGATATCCATAATTTGTAACCGACTTACCACCATTACCGTAGCAAGCGCATAAACGGTATAGCGCCAAATAGATTTAAGCAGGGACACAAGGGTTTTTGCCTTGCTTTCCTGGATCATCAGTGATGGGGCACGTAGTTTTTCGATGAAGGAATAACCGAAACGAAGAGCAAGGCGAGCAAGAACGATAATTAGCAACGCAGAAAAAATTCTTGCTCCCCAGGACAGAGCAACAGGAAGCAAGAACTGTTCAGCCATTGCATAAGACAAGTTCAGTTGTTGTAGACTTTGAACCATACTATCTCCCTGTTTTGCGAGTTATCTTTACTGTCTAGCCTCCAGAATAGTAACAATCTGATCAAAAACTTCATCAATGTCGCGAGCACCGTCTACGGTATAAAGTATCCCCTTTTGCTGATAATAGTCAATCAACGGAGACGTCTGTTTTCTATATACGTCTAGGCGCTGCTTAACAGTCTCGACAGTATCGTCTGTGCGCTGGTACAGTTCAACCCCGCACCTATCACAAACATTTCTTACTTTCGGCGCATTAAATTTGACATGATAGGATGAGCCGCATCCTTTGCAGACGCGTCGGCCTGTAAGACGTTCTAGCAATTCTTCCTGATTTACATCTACATTAACCACACCAGTCAAGGGCGTGTCCATTTCCTGCAGAGCCGCATCTAATGCTTCCGCCTGCGCCAGCGTACGGGGGAAGCCGTCAAGTAAATATCCACCGCCACTGCCCTCATAAATAAGCCGCTCCCGAACGATTCCCACCACAACCTCGTCGGGAACTAATGTTCCTTTATCCATGTACTCTTTAGCTTTCAAGCCCATCTCTGTACCTTCTTTAATGGCCGCCCGAAAAATATCCCCAGTGGAGATATGGGGAATGTTATATTTTTTTACTAGCCGTTCTCCCTGTGTCCCTTTTCCAGCGCCGGGCGGCCCCAGCAAAACGATCCGCATCAAACTGTTCCTCCTTCTTTACATTCTAAATATTTTGACTCTATTCTATTCTACCCAGGACTTGAAAACTCCTGCATTAGGCACAATAAAAAAAGACGCTCTGGTTTTTTTGCATGCGGCGCGTCTTTTTTATCCGCCGATTCGGTCATTAGCTCCTGATAACTTTTCATTATGCGAGTTCGCGCTCGATTCTTTGAAAAAGATCCTCGGCGGTTGCAACTTTATTATATTTTGCTGCGCCAAGACACTCATCTAGTAGTTTAGTCAGTTTAACCTTGCCCCCAATCTTTTCATATGCTTCGATGCTCATCACCGCTAAATCACCAGTTCCGTTTTTAGTAATATAGAAGGGCTCTAAATATTTGTGGCAGAACTCGGAGAGCTCATTGTACTTATTTCTTAAATCCGAACTTAACCTGACCTTTGGCATAACACACACATCCAATCTTTATATATGCATATTACTCGCGCTTTTCCGTTGTTTCCTCCAATATTTACAATAAAGAAAAGGGGCTCTTTCGTCGGCGTCATGCTGCTGCCATACTCTGCGAAGCCGGTGGT
>QLUI01000377.1 GCA_018725345.1 Bacillota bacterium
ATCTCCACAGCAAGGCAAAATATGAACGAATACAGGCGCAGAAGAAAGAAAAAGAAGCGCCGCGCGAACAGGGCTTCTCTCTAAGACAAGCTTCCCTCAGCCGGAAGGCGCTAAGGTTTTTCTTCTATCAATTATTGTTTACGAACTCGGCGCGTCTGTTTTCCGTGATTTTTTAACCAAAATCTTTCGAGCCACAATGGCAGTGGGGACAGCCACCCCTACCAAAAGCAATAAATATGGAAAAGCAGCAAACAAAAAGACTAACCCGTTTCCTAGCCCGGTAAGCATAGCATTTACTGAGTTAATCAGCCCAGCCAAGCCACGCTGCCAGACTCCCCTAAGTCCGGAGACTGTTATTGAGGGACTGGCGGTAGGTGTTTCCTTGAGCGACACTGAAATCGTGCTGAAATCCACCTGGTCGCTAAGATAACGAAACTCAGCCGTCAAACTTTCCAACTGACCGCGCACCCTTGCCAGTTCCTGCTCAACACGCAAAATCTCTTCGACCGTTTTGGCACTGCCCAAGATTTCCAGCAAACGTGCTTCTTGCCGCTCGGCGTTGCGAATCCTGGCTTCCAGATCCACATATTGCAGCGTCACATCCTGGTCGCCGATGCTCAGACTTGTCCGTTTACCCACAACCTCGATCTCTGCTAATACCTGCTCTAGCTTTATCACGGGCACCCGCAGCGTCAGCCATGCAAAACGCTCTCCATCAGCACCGCTAATATTTAATTGAGACGCATAGCCGCCCGCCACGCTAGCTGCTCGCCTAGCTTCAGCAAGCGCATCATCAATATTTTCTACATCCAAAGCAATTTCCGCAGTGCGGATCAGCTTCTGTTCCGCACTCGCAAAACTGCCATCAGCTAAGGGGCGAGGCTGCTCTAGCGACCTCTCGGGCGGCGATGCCGGTGCCGAAATAATGCCGAACCCTTTATCCCGACTGCTTTCTTCAGTCTGCGTCTGCGAACCACACCCTGCCAAAACCAACAATACTACCGCCAAAAAAGCAACAGTCCTCAGCCACCTCATAGCAACGCCTCCAAGTCTTTTTTTGTTTAGACGAAAGCAGAGTGAGAAAAGTTCACTTTTGCTCAAGCCGCGGGATTGCTGCCCGTGCCAATTGATCACAGCGATTATTCAACTCATCATCAGCATGACCCTTTACCTTTATCCAGGCAATCTGATGAATTCCCGCTAACTCCAGGAGAAACTCCCACAAGTCGCGATTTGCCACTTCCGCTTTTTTGCTGTTTTTCCAACCGTTTCGGCGCCATTGATCAAACCAGCGCTGATTAAACGCATTGACAAGATAAGCGCTGTCACTATGCAGCACTACCTGACAAGGCTCCTTTAGTTGCTTTAGGGCACTGATCGCCGCCTGCATCTCCATCCGCTGGTTAGTAGTGGCCAGCACACCCCCCGAGATTTCTTTCTCATGCTCGCCATAGCGCAAAACAGCGCCGTAACCACCCGGGCCGGGATTGCCGGAGCAGGCTCCGTCCGTATAAATAATTATTTTTTTCATAACGCCCCCGTCAAGCGACTTCTGTTTGTCCAGATTATATCACCGCAAGCGACATCCAGGCAACTGAGCTGTGCATCAGTATAATTTTTTCCTGTTTGGCAAATAGTTATCTGTGATGACAAATTTACGGGAGAGACCATGACAAACGCCTTTTCCATACTAAAGAAGCTTTTAAAAAATAAGCTGGCTGCAAACTTCGGCGGAGAAAAGCAAGCCGATTGCCGCGGCGATGCCTTAAAACGGGAAGACTCGCCGCTGCTTGAAAAAAGGCTTGATTTGATTCGTAAAAGGCTTGGTGAAAGCAAAGATATCGTTATTCGGGAGTTTAGCAGCAGTAACAATCAGGTTAAATTAGCCATTTTGTATGTAGACGGTTTAGTGGACAGAAGACTAATTAACGACCATATTATCCGCCCTATTCAGTCTGACTACATAGTTAAAAATTTTTCCCACCAGCTTACAGAGCAAAATGCGCTGCAACTTCTCAAAAAACATATTACCAGTATCAGCGAGGTGGCCGAGGCAGCAAACCTAACCCAGGCCATCAAAATGATGTTCTCCGGTGAGACAGCACTGCTCATTAACGGAGAAGAAAAGATCCTCCGCTATAGCACCCGCT
>QLUI01000378.1 GCA_018725345.1 Bacillota bacterium
CCGAAGAAATACCTAGCCTTATGTCTCGATCCGGTGCATATCGGTACAGGAGGTTATCGGTTAGGAAGGGTAGACATGAGTATAGTCCGGGAACCGGCAACGGGGATTCCGAAGATACCTGGCACATCGCTGGCTGGCGCTATCAGGGCTTATGCCGAGAGGGCAAAGGAGGAAAATGCGAGTCTCCCCGATATTGATGCTGTTTTTGGAACAGCGGAAGGCGAACAGGGCAGGCAGGGAATGGTCCGCTTTTTTGATATACAGGTAGCTTTCTTTCCCGTTAATTCCTATGTAGGGACCGTGTGGGTAACTACAGCCGAACGACTGTCGGATTACATCAGGCCGTTTTCTAGCGCTGCGGAAAATAATTGGCCTAAAGGACCTCACGATGAAGATAAAATTATCCCGTTGAA
Source organism: Bacillota bacterium (assembly GCA_018725345.1). GTDB lineage: Bacteria > Bacillota > Dethiobacteria > Dethiobacterales > Dethiobacteraceae > GPS1B09. The sequence goes on from QLUI01000378.1 coordinate 414, forward strand.
AGGTCTTGAAGGCGGTAAACCTGTCCAGCTTGGCTGGCTTCTTTTGGAAACCGATTCAGATGCGAAGGTGTCCCTGCCGGAAGCTCTTTCGTTTGTGAAAAAGGCGGCCATTGTGTCCGACAAGCTATTTTATCACCTGACCAATGACCACCTGGAGGTCAGGACTTCAGTCAAGATAAATAGGGAAACCGGTGCCGCCGAAGGCGGAGCCTTGTTTACCTACGAGGCCATCCCTCGCGGCACCGTCCTAGGTATTGAAGTAGCTATTGATGCGCGACGCGGCGGGGGCGTTAAAGTTGAGGCTGTTCAGCAGCTTATCCAAAAAGCCTTCAGCGGACTTAAGTTTCTTGGCATTGGTGGTATGGGAACCCGTGGTTTCGGTCGCCTTGAAATTCTAGCTAGCAATGGGGATGGAGGGCGTTCCAGTTGATGAATCTTGATTTTTACTGCATGAAGACAGCACAAAAAATGGTTGAAACTGAAGGGAAGGCAAAGGACAAGGAGAATTTAGCTACTAAGGGCTTAGGAGTGTTACTGGAGAACGGACCGTACGGGCTTGTTCTGTATCTTGAAACCAGCCGGAAGAAGGAGATTGGTCGACAATATATTAAAGATCTTGTTGAACTGTGCTGTTGTGAGCAACTAAAAGCGTATTTAGATGTACCTGCACCTAGCAACGCTGACTTTCAAAATACTACAAAATGGCTAAAGGATCTGGCCACAGATATTGACCGGTATCTGTTTGTGAAGCGTTTGTGGCAGCAGACGCTGACCTACGCACGCTATCATGCCAAGGCACTTGATGCAGACGAATTGCCAGCGGCAGGGGGCGATCAGCAATGACTTGGCAGCGCCTGCTTTTGTGCTTTGAATTGCAGAGCCCGCTCCATATCGGGTTCCTGCCCAATAGGCCCGGAACTGTTTTAGCTCCGACCCGCGGCTATGTTCCAGGCAAAGCAATGTGGGGGGCTATTACTGCCAGTCTGACACCAAGATTGTGCTCATCACCTACGGCCAAGCAATTTCAGCAAGTCGGTGAGGAGATAAAGCGTCAGATATTTTTCTCTTACTTTTATCTTTCTGACGGTAAACAGATCTTTATCCCGACATATACGCAAAACGGCTTGAATTGGGGTGACTTGGACGACAGGGCGTTTCGTGCCGCGTTTATGGAGGCACGCGTTTGCACACGCATCGAAGCTCAGACAGGAACCGCCAAAGATGGCAGTCTGCATGAAATTGAGTTTATCCGGCACCTTACCGGCCGCCGCGGAGAGGGACTATGCAAGGTTTTATTGATTGGCGCTGTTTGGCTGAATGATGTGACTGTAATTCTGGGACACCAACTGGAGATCCGCGATGATTCGACCTGGTGCGGAGATGTTGAACTCTTCGCTGAAGTTAGCCTTGGCGGAGAGAGGAACTATGGGTTTGGACAGATGGTGCGAAAAGACATCCCAGAGGATTGCCAGGCAAGGGCAGAAGCTTTATGGAAAAGTGAACCAGACGCAAAAATTCTGCTTAGGGAACAACAACCTTTGTTAGGGCATTTGCCCTATCGCGCAGAGCATCTGTTTTTTGGAGACATCGAAATTCTTGCGGGACGAGAGTATTCTCCTGCCAATGGGGCAACTGTGTTTGTCGATCCTGGAAAGCACATTTCCAACGAGCGTGCTTACTTCTTTGCTCCAGGAACCAAAGTACAAACTACAGGGG
>QLUI01000379.1 GCA_018725345.1 Bacillota bacterium
ATCGATTTCTAAGTTGGTTACCGGCATGGAAATAGTAAAGTGGCCCGAGTGGGTAAAAGCATCTCTTGAGGCTGCCAGGCTTGCTCCTTCTGCAATAAATCGCCAACCATGGGGTTTTAATGTAGAAGATGACGGCATCACAGTCTTCGTTAGAACAAGCGGTCCAGAATTTAACGTCTCTAAGCGGCTTGATTGTGGTATTGCAATGCTGCATATTGAAGTAGCGGCACTAAGTAGTGGTGTGAAAGGCGACTGGAAGTTATTGGAAGCCCCAAGGGTGGGCCGGTTTTGTGTAATCAATGATAACGTAAAGTAGACCGGTCATCAAACGATGCGTGCCTGATAAATGCCCAATGGCCTCGCGCGCCTCTTTCTTGTCAGGACGGCCGGCAGTCATTCAGGCCCTTTAGCGCGCACGGCGTCAATGGGGCTGGTCTTGCTTAAGCACCTGGCGATAGAGGAACAGGAGAGCGCCAAGGGCCTGGTTTTGCGTCGAGGCGGGAACGTTTTGGCAGGCAGCCACATGGGTGAGAAAGGCCTTTCTGAATAATGCAACCCCACGAGGAGGTTAGATGGAAAGTTTCGGCCTGGGAATTGTTATATCCCAAGAGAAGAGATCATGAACGGTATAGTCAAAGAACAAAAAATATTTCTGAATGAGCACTATGATTCCGTCAAATCAATAATCCAACATAATGATGATTTTATTCACCTGTCAAATATTTGTCGTTTTCGCGACGACCAAAAGTCATTAATTTTTAAAACTGAAAAAATTCACCCAGAAACTATTGGTGAAAAAACTATTTCAATACTGTTGCTTTTCAGCAACCCGCATCCATTATCGGTGAAAGCCGGTCTGTTTTTATCCGAACCTCGTTCTCGTTCATTTTGGCAGCGAATATTTGAATGTAACCACATAACAGCAACCGAAGAAATTGATTGCGCGGTAAAGAACTGGATGGATAAAACGCCTGACTTGTTATCTGAATGCCTATTATCCTGTTCATATGACAGTCGATTTAGGCTGTTCTTTGATTGTTTAGAATCACTACCGACCAACCAGTATGGGGATCTAAAAAAGATCTTCAAAGGAAAGAGGGGGCGAGAGCTACGTGAAACCATGCTGCAAAGACCAGGCAGAAACAATCTTTTTGAAGTTTCAATGAGAAATAACATTACAGCATGGGTTTTATTTTCTGTTGAGGCATACAGGTGCATTATTGGCGAAAAGGACATTGCAAAATATGCCCCAAGAACAATCAGTTTGGCTATAAACAGATATCTTGTAGATGGTGACTCTCCGCAATTTTGGGATTCACTCAAAGATCTAAAAAGAGAAATTCAATATAATAGCCGAACTATAACTGTCTATTTGGCTTTAATAGCAAGGTACAAGAATTGGAAAGCTGAGAATGGTGAATACTATTTCACAATTATGATAAATCAAATTTTAGATAGTATTTCAGCAGGTACTGACGAATAGCATAACATCGTGGACAGTTGTTATTAACACTGCCATTCCCCGCCTTCGCGAGGACAAGTCTGGCAACACCATGGGTATTGGCAAGTGGATGTTTTTCATATTGACCGAAAAGGAAATTCTGTCAATAATTCTCGGTCCTTGAATATTAAGAGGCGGTCTTCTTCTACCAGGATCACCCCTTTTACGTATTCATATTTTGCATTATCGGGCATGGGAAATGACAAGCCAAAAACGCTAAATTTGAGGGATCGGTTCGGCGAAAACGGCTAACAGCCATATGTCCTGCAAGCGGCTGATGCGCAGCGTTTAGGAGGTTCAAAATAATACATGGAATAGAAGGTTATTAATATGGAAGCTTATCGAGTTGAAAAAAGAGTTATGACAAATTGACCCTACAGAGCCTGTAGATCAGAATGATTGGGAGTTACTGCGATGATACTCATGGATACACATATTGAGAGGATATTGAAATATGAGCATATCCGCACGATATGACCTCCTCCTAAATAACCAGAATTCTGTCAAGGATGTTTTCAGTATGGGGTAGCATTCAGCTCAAGCCATCTGCTATACTCCAATCAAGATAAGTAGCCGCTCGGAGTGGCTTTGCATTTCATCCTTGCAGCCGGTGATCCCTGGGTTAG
>QLUI01000038.1 GCA_018725345.1 Bacillota bacterium
CGCTGAAACCGTCAAGCACTTTCGGACAGCCTTCTTAACGGTCCTTTGCACCCCGCAAGAGTGAACTCGTTTAAGCAAAGCTTAAACATCGGGGAATCAGGTGGAAAGTCTACTCCACATGATTAAAAATTCCCACCTACAGATCCTTAGAGGTGGGTCTTAACCCAAAAGAAAAACCAAGATAAAAATACGTAGGCTACTCCCAGGCGTATCCGAACACAGTCAAAAGGACACAGACAAAAAAACCGTTCCCTTTGTCAAAGCCATTCCCGCTGGCGGTACACCTCATAAAACAAAAGTGCCCCTGCCACCGAAGCATTAAGAGATGCTACCTTCCCCCTCATCGGCAAGCGAACTAAATAGTCACATTTTTCTTTCACCAAACGGGTTAAGCCTTCACCCTCACTGCCGATTACCAGAGCCACAGCCCCTTTATAGTCGCCTTTTGGGTAGAGCGTCTCCCCGCCCATATCGGCTCCATACACCCACAACCCCGCCTCTTTACACTGGTCGAGGCAGCGAGCTATACTTCCAACCTGAGCCACCGGAAGATATTCAGCCGCTCCCGCTGCCGTGCGGACAGCTGCCGGCGTCATTTGAGCGGCACGTCGCTCCGGGATCACTACTCCATGGCAACCGGCGGCATATGCTGTTCTAATCAGGGCGCCTAAATTGTGCGGGTCCTGCACATGGTCTAACAGCACCAAAAACGGGGGTTCTTCCCGACGGGCCAGAAGCAGTTCCTCAAATGGAGTATAGCGAAACGGCGACGTCTCAGCCAGAATCCCTTGATGATTGCGGGTAACTGCAAGCTTCTCAAAAGCAGCCTTATCCCTGTATTCTATGGGTATCGCTAATTTTTCAGCTAAAGCGAGCACTTCAGTCACCAGTTTGCCGCTTGAACCTTTCTGGAGCAAGATGCGGGTAATTTTCGAGCCTGCCTCTAATGCCTCCAGAACCGGCCGCCTTCCCTCTATCGTCCTTTTTTCCTCCATCACGCACCTCACATCTTCCGGAATTTTTCCTGAACGTCAGTAATTTCTCCACAAGTCATCTCCCCTTCGGGGCAAACTCCTTGGCTGACGCAGGCTGGACCGGCAGAGGCAAATAGATTGGGCGCCACTCTTTTTACTTCCTGATAGATGGTTTCTGCCAGCAGACGGATCTCCCATTGTGCTCGGTTACAGCAGCGCGTGACAAAAAAATTATGCAGGCTTCTTGCGTTCATAGTAAAAACAAGCTTGGTCTCGCAGGCATTTGGCAGCAGATATCGAGCATCTTCGCGATGAACCATCCCGCGTAAAACTTGGTATGCCTGGCGTATTTGCTCCATCTGTTGACGGAACAACTGCTCCGCCTCACTGTTTGCTGCAATAGCAGGCGGCACGATATAAGTAAAAATATCCTCACGAACATAACGCTGCGATTTTTGAGAGTATGAAGCAATGCGGTGCCTCACCAACTGGTGCGAAAGAGCCCGGCTCACTCCTTCGATCGCGAAAGTAAAACTCACATGCTCTAGCGGAGAAAAATGTCCCATTTCCGCCAGTTTAGTAATAAGCTGCTCTGCCTTAGGCATTGTCAGAGCATCAAGCAGAGCATCAGCTCCGGCGGAGGAATAGCACAGCCGCGCTGCTGCCGCCACAATTTTTTCAGGTTGTGGTGTATATGCAAGCAATGTTACTTTCATTCATTCTTCCTCCCCCGCTTTAACCAAAGCAAACAACTGGCTGAGCCGCTCTTGCGAACCATTTAAATATAACCAGCCCAAGAGCGCTTCAAAGCCGGTGGCGCGGCGATAAGTAGCCATATCCGCATTCTTTGGCACACGCCCCTTCGTATTACGACCCCTACGGACAATATCGGCTTCCTCTTCTGTCAGATGCAGCTCTATTTGCCTTAAAATTGCATCTTGTCCACCTGCCCGCACAATTTCGGTTGCTTTTTTATGCAAGCGGTTGATAGGCAACACCTTGTCATTTATCAGTTTCTGCCGGACGTACAATTCGAACACGGCATCTCCCACATAAGCCAGCAGAAGCGGCGGCAAGTTATCTTTCATTTTGTTTTTTCCGCCACCTGACTCCCTGGGGCGTATCTTCCAGCACAATGCCCATGGCCTGCAGTTCGGCACGAATAGCATCTGCCGCAGCCCAATCTTTTGCAAACCGCGCCGCCTGGCGACCATCAATCAGCGCATTTACTTTAAAATCCAGCTCTTTTTCCGCTTCCATGGAGAAAAAACCAAGGATACTGCCGACTTCTTCAAAGAAGGTCAACGTTTTTTCCGCCACAATCCGCGACGGTTCTCGGTTTTGCAGATAAGTATTTGTTTCCCTAGCCAAATCAAACAGTACTGCCAGTCCGTCTGCCGTATTAAAATCATCATCCATCGCTGCGATAAATCGATTTCGATATCCCGACAAAGCAGCCAACTTTTCCTGCACATCCACCGTTTCAGCCTTGTCCTGAGGCAGTTTTTCCAGAAGATCACGCAAATTATAAACCACATTGTTCAGTCGTGCCAGGCCGCTCTCCGTCTGCTTGAGCTGCTCTGCAGAATAGTTAATGGGATTACGATAATGTGCTGACAGCATAAAAAAACGTATCACTTCAGGATCAACATGCTTACGAATTTCGCGCACCGTTATAAAATTCCCGAGTGACTTAGACATTTTCTCTTGGTTGATATTCAAATAGCCCGCATGCAGCCAATATTTAGCAAATTTTTTGCCTGTCGCACCCTCGCTTTGTGCCTTCTCGTTTTCATGATGAGGGAAAATTAAATCCGACCCCCCCGCATGAATGTCAAGCGTATCCCCTAGATACTTGCTTGCCATTACCGAACATTCAATATGCCAGCCCGGCCGTCCTTTGCCCCAAGGACTCTGCCAGGCAGGCTCGCCTGGCTTTTGTTTTTTCCAAAGGGCAAAATCGAGCGGATATCTTTTCCGTTCGTCCACATCAACTCGAGCACCTGACACCAATTCAGCAAGCGGCTGGTTTGACAATTCACCATACTGCTCGAAAGCCGGCGCATGAAAGTATACATCATCATCCACCTCATAGGCCATTCCCTTCTCAATCAAGGTCTGAATCAAAGCCACCATTTCCGTGATATGCTCCGTCGCTTTGGGATGAAAATCAGCCGGCTCCACACCCAAAGCCTGCACATCTTCAAAATATGCCAAAATAAAGCGCTCCGCCAACTCCGCAACAGTAATACCCAGTTCATTGGCGCGTTTAATCATTTTATCATCTATATCGGTAAAATTCTGGACAAATTTAACTTCATATCCGCGCCAACGGAGATAGCGACGGATTACATCAAAAACAATAAAAATCCGAGCATTACCGATGTGGAAAAAATCGTAAACCGTAGGGCCGCAAGCATAAATTCCCACCTTGTTCTCATTTACCGGCACAAACTCTTCTTTTTTTCTCGTTACTGTGTTGAACACGCGGATGGTCACTTTCTCTTGTCCTCCTTGAGGCACTTTTCCTGCTGAAAACGCAAATCATCAATCTGTCTCTGCAAGCAATGCATCATCTCTGCCACAGGATCCGGCAGAACCTCGTGATTTAAGTCGACCGATGGGATCCGTTCACCTTCATAAATTACCACACGTCCGGGGACACCAACCACAGTGGTGTTTGCAGGCACATTGTTTAGCACGACTGACCCGGCACCGATTTTGGCATAATCACCAATTACGACCGGACCTAAAATTTTTGCTCCTGTACCAATAACTACATTATTTCCTACAGTCGGGTGCCGCTTACCTTTTTCTTTGCCTGTTCCTCCCAAGGTAACACCTTGGTAAAGCGTCACATTATCTCCCACTTCTGCCGTTTCGCCGATTACCACTCCCATGCCATGGTCAATAAATACCCCGTTTCCGATTTTTGCGCCGGGATGAATTTCCACCCCACTCACAAGCCGGGCAATTTGGGATATCACCCGCGGCAATAGAATCAGTCCCCGCTTATGCAAAGAATGTGCTAAGCGGTACAGCAAAATGGCATGAAGTCCGGGATAACAAAGGACAACTTCCCAAAAACTCTTTGCGGCCGGATCCCGCTCAAAGATGGCACTGATATCTTTCTTTAACCAGTTCATCGCTCTACTCCCCTGCGATATTTAGAAGTGAATGAAGCAGTTTCCTATGCAATAAAAATAGCCGCCCCCTCAGAGACGGTTTCCCGCGATTCCACCCTGCTTGGGCATAGACTGTCCCACTCAAGACGGATAACAGCCGCACCGTGCTTTCCTACTTTGGTTCAGAAGACATACTCATTATCCTTATTATAAAAGGCTCGCGGCGCTTTTGTCAACAGGGCGACAGTTGCGACATTTTCTTAACCGAAAACGCTTAATTTTTATAAATTATCTTTTCGGAAATCTGCGCAAGCTCTCTTCCAGACGCTGCGCTACAACAGTTGGCCCTAGAAGAGTCAGGATGGCGATTAAATCACGCCCTTGCGACTGGCCGGAGACGGCTACCCTGACTGTCATAAAAAGAGCCTTTCCTTTCACGTTAAGCTCTTTGCCAAGCTCTTTTAAAATCTGCCGCACTTCTTCGCCGCTCCAGTCCTCCATTTCAAGCGCTTTCTCACGAAATTTCCGCATTACTGCCGGGGAGGACTCCAGCGCCAGCACATCTTTTGCCTCATCATCATCTTCAGACAGCTCCACCGTTTCTCCAAAGAAAACTTTCACCAACGCCGGTACCTCTGCCAGATAGTGCAAACCGTCTCTTGCCGTGGCAATAACTTGTTGGAGCCAATCCAGACGCTCCGTTGTCTCTCCCTCGTCAAGTAAACCCGCTTTTAGCAGATAAGGAATACAGCATGCCGTTAACTGCTCGAGTGACATTCCCTTTAGGTAGTGAAAATTCATCCACTTCAATTTTTCCAAGTTAAACACGGCTGGACTTTTAGCAACCCGCTCCAGTGAAAATCTTGCCACCAGCTCAGAGATAGAAAATATCTCTTCCTCACCCTCCGGGGACCAGCCTAAAAGCGCCAGAAAGTTAGTTAATGCTTCCGGCAAATATCCTTCCTGACGATACTGCTCCACCGAAGTAGAGCCGTGGCGCTTACTCATTTTCGAGCGATCTTCCCCAAGAATCAAGGAAATATGGGCAAACTTAGGCACCGGAAAATTCAGCGCCTCATAGAGCAAAAGCTGACGAGGCGTATTAGAGAGATGTTCCTCACCGCGCAGAACATGAGTAATTCCCATCAGTGCATCGTCTAACACGACCGCAAAATTATACACCGGAATTCCGTCTGACTTAACAATAACATAGTCGCCAATCCCGTCACTCTCAAACTCCACCAAGCCGCGGATCAAATCATCCACCACCACCGGACGCCCCTCCGGCACACGAAAGCGCACAACAGGTTTGTCTGTCAAAGCAAGCCTTTCTTCCTTTTCCTTGCCGGAAAGGTTGCGGCATTTACCTAAGTAGCGGGGCGACTGACCCTTAGCAATTAAAGCCTGCCGCTCAGCTTCCAATTCTTCTTCGCTACAGTAACAATGATAAGCCTGTCCCGTTTCAAGCAACTTCTGCGTGTAAGGATGATAGATCTGAAGCCGCTCTTTTTGCCGATAAGGCCCATGATCCCCGCCGACCCCAATCCCTTCATCCCAATCCAACCCAAGCCAGTTAAGAGTTGCCAAAATCTGCTCCTCGTATTCCGGCGTGGAGCGTTCAAGATCCGTATCTTCGATGCGCACAATAAACTCTCCGCCGTAGCGTCTGGCAAACAACCAGTTAAATAAAGCAGATCTCGCACCGCCGATATGCATTGGTCCTGTCGGGCTTGGAGCAAATCTTACCCTTATCTTTGCCATAACCTAACCTCCCGCCTTAGCACATTTTTTAGGTTTTACTGTCAGATTATACTACCAGAAAAAACTGTCCGCAACAAGCACACGTTCAATATGATATAATATAAAATAATTCATCTGCCGCCACAGGAGGAAAGCGAATGAATAACTTCTTTAATTTCTATAAACATGGATTTATCCGCGTTGCCGCAGCTATTTCCGCAGTGCAAGTAGCTGACCCTGTATTTAATGTCAACCAGACGACTCACCTTGCCAAAGAAGCTGAAGCTCAAAAAGCCGTCCTGACTTTGTTTCCCGAACTGGGCATCTCTGCCTACAGCAATGAGGATCTCTTTCACCAACAGGCCTTGCTCGAAGCTACAGAAGCAGAGATTTTTCGCCTGCTTCATGAAACAAGTTTCCTGAATACTATCCTAGTCGTGGGCGCCCCCGTTGTAGTGGACTCACTGCTTTACAACTGCGGTCTGGTATTACACCGTGGCCGGATTCTCGGCATTGTCCCCAAAACATACTTACCAAACTACAGTGAATTTTATGAAGCGCGCCAGTTTAGGCCTGCTGACACTGCAGCCAGAGCAACTATCGCTTACTGCGGCCAGCAGGAAATCCCCTTCGGTGCCGACCTGCTTTTTCAGGCGAACAATATCAAGGGCATGATTTTTGCCCTGGAAATCTGCGAAGACCTATGGGTTCCTGTTCCTCCTTCCAGCTTTTCGGCACTGGCCGGAGCCACCGTAATTGTAAACTTGTCGGCTTCCAATATAACAGTAGGCAAAGCCAATTACCGCCACAACCTTGTGGCCAATCAGTCTGCCCGCTGTCTTGCCGCCTATCTGTATTCCGCCGCTGGCCCCGGCGAATCCACAACCGACTTGGCCTGGGACGGACATGCTTTAATTTATGAAAACGGCCATTGCCTGGCAGAATCCACACGTTTTGATTTAACTGCTCGGCTCATCCTAGCGGAAATTGACCTAGACAAACTAACGCAGGAGCGGATGCGCCAAAATACGTTTGCAGAAAATGCCATGAAGCTGCGAAAAAGTTTTCGCACCATAGCCTGTGAAGTCAGACAACCAGAAGGTCGCCTGCTGCTCAACCGACAATACTCACGCTTTCCTTACGTTCCAACCAGTCTTGAAGATAGAGATCTGCGCTGCTACGAAGCGTACAACATTCAGGTTCACGGCTTAATCAAGCGCATGCAAACCGCCAACCTACAAAACATTATTGTGGGAATCTCCGGCGGCCTTGACTCTACCCAGGCGCTGACTGTGGCTGTAAAAGCCGTCGATTTGCTGGGCTGGTCACGCGAACGAATCCGTGCATACACCATGCCCGGTTTTGCTACGTCACAACGCACCAAAACGAATGCCTGGCAGCTCATTACGGCTCTCGGAGTCCAAGGCTTCGAACTGGACATTCGGGAAAGTTGCCAGCGCATGCTAGCAGATATTGGTCACCCTCTAGCCAGCGGCAGCGGCGGCTATGATGTAACTTACGAAAACGTTCAAGCCGGGCAGCGCACTTCCACTCTCTTTCGTTTGGCCAATCTGCACAACGGTTTAGTGCTTGGCACCGGCGATCTTTCGGAGATAGCCCTCGGTTGGTCAACTTACGGCGTAGGAGACCATATGTCCCATTACAACGTCAACGCCAGCGTGCCAAAGACACTCATCCAATACTTGCTGCGTTGGCAGGCTGCGCCAGGCCGCGTGGATCAGCAAACCAGAGAAGTGCTCCTTAATATTTTAGATACTGAAATAAGCCCAGAACTTGTCCCCGGCAAAGACAACTGCTCAAAACCGGCTCAACTGACTGAAGATTTTATCGGCCCCTATGAACTCCAAGATTTTAACATCTACTACACTACCCGCTTTGGCTACCGCCCAAGCAAGGTAGCTTTCTTAGCATATAACGCCTGGCGGGACAAGGAGCTGGGCGACTGGCCGGACATCCCCTTCGAAAAACGCCGTCAATACACTCTGGTCGAGATTAAACACTGGCTGGGTATCTTCTGCAAGCGCTTTTACTCTTTAAGTCAGTTTAAGCGCTCCGTGATGCCAAACGGTCCTAAAGTAGGTTCTGGCGGCTCCCTCTCTCCGCGAGGTGACTGGCGCGCGCCAAGTGACAACTCTGCCGCTCCTTGGCTGGCAGAACTCTCTCAGATCCCTGACAAGGACTAGCACTTTTTGAAACGCTTCGTTTAAACCTGCGCTAATAGAATGACGGCTTGAGCAGCCACTCCTTCTCCGCTGCCACAAAAACCCAACCCTTCGGTCGTTGTAGCCTTAACACTGACAAGCTCCGCGGGAACAGCTAAAACGTCCGCAATATTTTCCCGCATCGCCTGGATATAAGGGGCAAGCTTTGGGCGTTCCGCAATAATCACTGCGTCAATGTTAGCGATGATGTAGCCCTTGCCTAAACAGAGTGTTTTTACGCGCTCCAGAAGCTTCAGACTGGAAACATCTTTGTAGGCCGCCTCCGTGTCAGGAAAGTGTTTGCCGATATCACCAAGAGCCAACGCACCCAGCATCGCATCCATAATCGAATGCACCAGCACGTCCGCATCGGAGTGACCTAATAGCCCTCGCTGGTGCGGTACGGACACGCCGCCTAGGATAAGCGGCCGTCCTTCCACCAGCCTGTGCACATCATAACCTATCCCGATCCGCATGCTGCCTCCCCCTGATCAATGTTTCAGCTACTACGAGATCTTCCGGAGTCGTTACTTTAATATTCTCATAATCGCCATGTACTACCCGAACTGCATATCCGTAGTGTTCGAGCAAAGCGGCATCGTCTGTCGTATGAAAGTTTTCATTTAATGCCCGAAGGTGAACATCAATCAATAAATCAAAACGGAAAACCTGAGGCGTCTGCACGGCCCAAAGGGTTTCACGAGGTGGCGTGCTAATCACTTGGTCGGCCGCCACTATTTTTATCGTATCTTTAACAGGTACTGCCGTAATGACAGCGCCATACTGCTCTGCTTTGTCAAGACAGCTACGGAACAAGGACGAGCTGACGAAAGGACGAGCCCCATCATGAATACAAACCAACTCTGTGTCGGCAGACAGCGCCTGCAACCCGTTGTAGACCGAGTCCTGCCTTTCTTTGCCGCCGCTTACCATCGTAATTTTATCTTGCGGCAGCCAGGGCAAAAGAACATCCCGGTGAAAAAGATCTTCTTCACCGGGAGTTACCGCCACGATTATAGCAGAGAAAAATTGTGAGTCTATACAAGCAGCAAGAGTATGGGCGAGCATCGGTTTTCCGCAAAGAGGCAGATACTGTTTATTGATGTTTTTTCCGATTCGCAGGCCGCGCCCTGCGGCAGGGATAATCGCTGCTGCTCTCATTACCGCACTCCTGATGCCTTTTCAAATTTTGGCTTAGCAAAAATCATCCGTCCGGCGGCAGTCTGCAGCACACTGGTCACGATTACTTCGATGTTGTCCCCGATAAAACGCCTTCCGCCTTCAACAACAATCATCGTGCCATCATCTAAATAGGCCACTCCCTGACCATGCTCTTTGCCGTCCTTCATGATCTGTGCCACCATTTCTTCACCAGGCAAGACAATAGGTTTTACTGCATTAGCCAACTCATTGATATTTAGGACGGGCACTCCCTGAAGTTCGCAAACTTTGTTTAAGTTATAGTCATTAGTAACAATTTTACCCTTCAACAACTTAGCGAGCTTAACTAACTTACTATCTACCTCAGGGATATCATCAAAATTTTGCTCTAAGATTTGAATGGGTACGGAAGACTCCTTACGCATCTTGTTTAGAATATCCAGCCCTCTGCGTCCGCGATTTCGCTTCAATGTGTCCGATGAGTCTGCAATATGCCGCAACTCTTCCAGCACAAAGCCGGGAATAATGATTACGCCCTCAATAAAACCGCTGCCGGTAATATCCACGATGCGACCGTCGATAATCACGCTCGTGTCCAAAATCTTTGCGTTGCGATAATTACCCCGCTCTGTACCTTTGGCATGCCGTGTAAACAAATTGGTAAGAAAGCTCATTTCTTCTTTCCTGTTCAGCATTAAGCTCGTTCCCAAATAACCGCCAAAAAGAGTCAGCGCCAAAGACAGATATATTCCCACCAGAGGGATTCTGTGCAAGGGCAAACTAAGCAAAGAACCAATCAACAAGCCAATACCCAACCCGATTACGCCAACAGCAATATCCTGCGTAGGAATCACCTTTAAAGCTGCTTCCATCCACCCGTTAACGGTGCTGATCATACCAAGTAGCCATGGGGTAAAGAGATAAAAAATAATACCAAAAACTGAACCCCCAAAAACAGCTACGCCAATTTCCGTGACAGCCATTGCTTCCACATTGGCAAATGTCAGGATCGCAGGCAAACTCCAACTCACCAACTTATAACCGATGGCAAAACCTGCCAGCAAGGCAACAAGTCTAAATATTTTCTGCAACACCCTCTTCACCTCCTTTATCTCCATTATAGTATATAGCTCTTACCATTTTCAAGGAGTTTGATGCGACGACTTTCGCTAAAGGCAACTATAAATAGATAACAGTGAACTCGTTTAAGC
>QLUI01000380.1 GCA_018725345.1 Bacillota bacterium
TTTGAGGCTGCGGAATCACCGTCTTAGGGCGCGCGTCGCATACTAGCGCTGGTCTTACGAAGTACAGTTTGCTGAAAGGAGAAGAAGGAAATGAAACTCACAGCCTTTAGGGTTCTCACCTACCGCTGTGTGAACGACTCCGGGTGGATTGACGTGGACCGTCTCACTGTGTTGGTCGGCAAAAACCAGTCTGGTAAGACGGCACTCCTCCGGGCGTTACACAAGTTCAACCCTTTTCAAGACGATCCTTACAACATGGATCGCGAGTGGCCACGAGGCAAAAGGAGGAACCGTGACGCAACGGCCCCGGCGGTGATGGTTCGCTTCAAATTCAGTGAAGAGGAGACTGAAACCCTATTTAACCTCGCGGGAACTCAAGTGCCTGGATCCGTTGAGATTTCGCGTGCCTACAGTGGGACAAGGGCCTTCACTTTTCTCGACACCTTTAACCCTGATAACACCAAGGCTCAAGAACTGGCAGCGAAGGTGCGCGAGATGGCCCGCTTAGTTGACGCTGGGTGTTCCGAAACATTCAGAGCTGGCGTTCAGAGGTACGTTCAGGAACTAGAACGATTAGCGAGTGGGCACGACTTCGCAGGATTGAATGGGCGGCTTCAGTCAGCGGAACAACAACTAGCCTCTACGGTGTCAAGTGAAGAGCCAGCCGCGGCAAAAGACCAAGGTGTGCTGCAACAGATTACCCAGACCGCTGGCACATTGGCTCAGACCTGTCCGAATAGCTCAATACAAACCATGTTACAAGACCAGATTACAAAGTGGTTGCCCGTCTTTGTGTATATGGACGACTACCGCCGGTATCGCGGCTCTACCTTCCTGAACCATCTCAAGGAGCGGCAAAACAGGAATCAGATGTTAGAGGAGGACAAAACAGTTCTGATTCTAATGAAGATGGCGGGGTTGGACCTAGATGACCAGATCGCAAAGGCCGCAACAGAGGACCGAGAGCAACGCGCTCTGGATTTGAACGACGCCTCTGTCACGCTGACTAACGAAATGGCGGGGCGTTGGTCCCAGGAGCAATATGATGTCTATTTTCATGCAGATCAGCACCACTTCATGACCTTCGTGCGTACTCCTGGCCAGGCCGCCTTAGTACCCCTGGAGGAGGAGTCCAAGGGCTTCCAATGGTTCTTCTCGTTTGACCTACACTTCGCCTATGAAACTCGGGGTGAACTGAAGGGTGCTGTCATTCTGTTGGACGACCCTGGGCTGCATCTACACCCCAAAGCTCAAATGGACTTACTCGAGAGACTCGAAGCCTACTGTGTAGAGAACCAACTCGTCTACACCACACATCTGCCGTTTATGATCGATCTCGTCAAACCTGAGCGAATACGGGTAGTGGTCAAGGGCGTGGAGAGTGGCACTGTCGTGAGTGACAACATATTCAGCGGGGACGAGGAAGCGCGCTTCTCCCTTCTGGCAAAGCTGGGCATGTCAGCAAGTCAGAGCCTGTTGGTCGCGAGGTATAATCTTGTGGTGGAGGGACCGGAAGACTACTGGTTTGTTATCGGTCTGAGTGAAGTGATGAAGCGAGGAGGCAAACATGGCCTGGATGATCGGGTTCAGATCACCGCAGCAGGCAGTGCCTCGGAGGCAGTAGGTATGGCCACGTTCATGTACGGGCAGGACCTCAATGTCGCTGTGTTGTTTGATAGCGACAGGGCAGGCGAAAATGCTGCCGAGGCCTTAGTCAAGAAATGGTTGGCGAAGTATCGAAGTACGCGGATCGATATCGTGCGGGTGGGTGATTTGTTCAAGGAGCCTCGATCAGAGGCAACCATCGAGGACCTACTTACGGAGGAATACTACCTCCCGTTTGTGGAAAGGGCATACCAGAAGGAACTTGGCCCTCAAAAGGTTAATGTGGAATCGCGCAAAGAGCCTCAACTCATCAAGCGCGTGGAGGCTTCCCTACAGGCCCAAGATATTGAGAAGTTCAACAAAGGTCGGCCTGCTAAGCTCATTCGGGATGACCTAAGAAACAAGCAGGTTGCAGACCTACCTAGCGAGGTGGTTGAGAACTTCGAGCGCCTTTTTGTCCACCTGGCGAAAATAGTGAGCAAGTGGGATGCCCAAGGAGGCCCGAGTGAATGACGACTCCCC
>QLUI01000381.1 GCA_018725345.1 Bacillota bacterium
TCCAGGACATCCTCCATTCGGGCCACGAACTCCGCATTCTGCTCCGGAGGGATCACCCACGATTTGCGCAAATGCGGCTTCAGTTCGTTTTTTTTAGAGTCCTCCTCACGGTTTCATATGAAACCGTGTCTACAATCTCCAATTCCACCGCTTTATCCGCCAGAAGGCGCAACGTCCACCGATTGTATCCCTCCGGGGGCTTGCCGCAACTCAGGGCTATCAGCCGTGCCTCCGCTTCCCCATCCAACTTCCGTTCGCGGGGAGGACGAGCCCGCTCCTTGCGATTCAGAGCCGCTTCTAAACCTTGCTCCACAAAGCGCTGCCGGATGATGCTAACCGTATTCATATGGACCGAAAACCCAGCCGCTATTTGGGCGCCCGTCCATGCCGGCCCATCAACATCGGCTTTCAGTAGAATATGGGCATGTCTGATCTTATATGCCGCTGCCTTTCCCTTTCTGGTCAACTCCGTCAATTGCCCGCGTTCTTCGTTGGTAAGACGTACGATGTACTTTTTCATATCGTTCTCCCATCTGATAAAGTCTCACCTTTACAGACGGAATAACGACTCATTTTGTTCCCTCAATGAATGTTGACTGGGTACTAGTCGTTGTGTGTATTGGCGCTCTATATGGCCTATAGTCAATGTGCTGTCGAAACCAATCGAATCTCGATAGCATCGATATGTAGTCATCTTTTATATCGTCGCTAGCGGGCGCAAATTCAAGAAAATGAGAAATCATGTTCAATCCAGTATTTAAAGCCCAGTATCCCATTTCTGCGCTGCAAATAAGCTCAGTCCAATGCTTATGCTTTCCGAGAAGAGACTCCAGAAAGCCAATACCTGTGGGTTTCTGCTTCTTTTCTCTTAATACTCTCGCTAAAACCGGTTTCAGAACTTTTGGGACATAACCTGGTTGCTTATACTCCGATTTGTAATGAACAAGCAGATTCCTTAATTCGATTAATGCGTTGAAGTCTCTCCAAAGACGACTTCTCCTGTCAAACTTTTTCCCTCGCCAGAGGCACTTGGACAGCAGTTTCCATTTATCTCGAATACTTCTATCTCGATTATTTCGGCTCATTACCGATTCGAGATAACGCGTGGACTTACCAGTCTCTTTGTGCCGTTCTATCTTCTCTAAGCATACTTCATTGATAAAAGCTTCCAACGATGCAGCCACCAGAATAAACACTTCAAGGTAACCTGTCACCGGTTTTTTCCTGCTTCGCTTATAACGCTGAAGCGACTGTGAAGCGAGCTCTAGATAGAATGGGGAAAGAAACCGAGTCTGCTCACCAATGACTATGGATTGAGCCAATGCAACTCCTTGTCTCCCGTCACTCACTTTGCTGCACCTCGCTTAGCTTCTGAGTTGTGCACGAGTAGCGGGTCAACATATTCGGAAAGATACTTTTTGACGTTGTATTTCAAGTTAAGCCCTCCCGAACATAGCCTAGCTTGGACGTGTCCCATAATGTCCTCAAATGCATATATCAAATCTGCAATGTCATCTGGTCCGGCCCAACGCTTGTGCTTTACTTGGTATATCCAGTCGAGCAATCTTGCTGCGGTGTCACACCTGTCTAGACATACATCGTAATCGTACGTAATCCCACCTAATCGCTTCCTGATCTCTAAGCAATGAGTTGCCGGATTGTATTTCCATCTTCCCCATCTATTACGCTGAATATTCTCTCTGAACTTGGGCCCCCTTTCCTCAAATCGCCCGGTATCCAGAACCACCACTTGCCCCGCATCCTTTGGGACATCCCAATAAGGGCTCTTACATTTAGGGCAAACTCGAGGTCTGTCCTGCTTACTAGGCCATTCGTGGCCACATCTGGAACAACTGAATCTATAAATCATGTCAATAGTATATCACCGCCAGTATATTAATGTCAAGTATCATTGCCTGGACGCAACGATTAGAAATTGACCCACCCAACGGTTAGAAATTGACCCACCCCCCGGCATCAAATCCGGTAGACTTGGAGTAAATCTAAGCTGCCGGAGGAAGGATGCTGAGAATGGATCAAGTACATGTTGTTAGCTTAACTTCCCCCCCCACGAATTGATAAACAACGAGGAGGTTACGTTTGGATATGGCATTTTAGCCT
>QLUI01000382.1 GCA_018725345.1 Bacillota bacterium
CTCCTTAACGTTCTGTCTCTGTGCGACCCAAATATTTAGCCTCAATTTCCTTTATTTTTTCCACACGGCAAGCGTGGCGTCCTCCTAAATAACGCCCCTGCAGAAAGGCTGCCAACACCTCCAGTGCCAGGCCGCACCCTAAAACACGCTCACCCAAAGTCAGCATATTAGCATCATTATGTTCCCGACTCAGCCTAGCAGAAAAAGGATCACTGCAGTTGGCTGCCCTGATGCCCGGCACTTTATTAGCAACAATGCTTACTCCTACCCCTGTGCCGCAGCAGAGAATCCCTAGAGCATATTCACCGCCAGCCACAGCCTGCGCCGCCGAAAAGGCAAAATCGGGGTAATCAACAGCTTCGTCCGACAATGTACCAAAATCAAGATAAGAATAGCCGTTCTCTTGCAGATAAACGGCTATTTGTTTCTTCAGTCGAAACCCCCTATGGTCACTGGCGATGGCAATTTTCATAAATACTCCCCTTAGCTTCTATTTTTCTCCTCTTAAACAGCAAAATCCTGCGTCTTCACTAACCTTTTAACTTTTGCACCAGTAAGTTTGCTAGGTTGTGCAGCTCCTCTGCCGTTTGGCGATAGCTTGCCAAGCCACAACCGAAAGGGTCGGCCACATCACCTTCCATGGCCACATACTCTTTAACTGTGTAAATCTTGTCGACGTACCCGCCTGCCCCAGACAGCACAGCAGTTTTATGGCCGGTTGTCATCACCAAAACGAGTTCGGCTTTTGCTAAAAGTTCGGTTGAAAGAGGCTTGGCGCGATGTAGCGTCAAATCTAATCCGATTTCCCGAGCCACAACGCCGGCCTCGAAGCTTGCAGGTACTCTCGGGTGGGCAGCCAGCCCGGCGGAAACTACTTCCCAGCCAGATACTCCCGCCACCTTGAGCGCCGCCTCAGTCAATACTTTTGCCAGAGGGCTGCGACAGGTGTTGCCGGTACAAACAAATAACAAACTCTTCTTTGCCGTCATCTTCTTCACTCCACCACGAGCACACGAGATCCCGCCGCCTTCTTCAGTCGGTCCATCACCGCCAGAGCCAAACCTGTCTCGCTATAGCCCTCTGCAATAATCAGCTCTGCCGAACTCTTATCAAGCCTGCGCAGTGCCCTGTAAAGATTAGCTGCCAGCTCTGCCTGATTGCCGCGGCTGCCCAAGATTTCCACCCTATCCCCGCCAAGCTCAAAAGCCAGCTCTCTGGAAAGCAGGAGTGCCACATGTTTGCCGCGGCGCTGAAAAGTATCTCGCAGGTAAGCGATCTTAACCGCCAACTTTTCCTGAGGGCCCAGCACGAGATAAAGCGGCGCCTGCGGCGCGTAATGGACATACTTCAACCCGGGCGAAGGCGGCGCCGTTCCCCCATTCTCCTGCCAGAGGACCTGCAAACATTTTTTCCCCAACACATCGCTAATCTCCTGAGGAGTAACGCCGCCGGGGCGCAAAAGAAGCGGACAGCCGCCACGAATATCGAGAATGGTTGACTCCACGCCGACAGCGCAGGATCCTCCGTCCAGCACCGCATCAATCCGTCCTGCCAGGTCATCTATTACGTGCTGGGCGATGGAGGGGCTAGGTCTGCCGGCTAGGTTGGCACTGGGAGCGGCTATCGGTCGGCCGCTGGCTCGCAGCAGAGCCAGCGCTACTGGATGGGCCGGCATGCGGACCGCCACACTGTCCATGGCACCTGTAACCACATCCGGCACTGCCGCTTGTTTTTTTAAAACTAACGTTAACGGCCCGGGCCAAAAATGGCGTGCCAATCTTTCAGCTTCCGGCGGAATCTCCCGTGCCAGTTCTTGCAACTGAGCAACTTCATTAATATGCACAATTAAAGGATTATCGCTGGGACGACCTTTGGCTAGATAAATTTTTTGCACCGCCTGAGCGTCCAGCGCGTTAGCACCCAAGCCATAGACTGTCTCTGTAGGAAAGGCCACCAAACCTCCGCCGGCTAAGATGCGGGCTGCTTCCGCCAGCACAAGAGGAGCGACAGCCGATTCTTTTACATCGAAAATCAGTGTTTCGCAGATTGTTTTGTGCATAAAAACACCCTTCCTCCGACGTCGCCTGTTTATGACACTGCCCAAAATAGTACCGGTAAAT
>QLUI01000383.1 GCA_018725345.1 Bacillota bacterium
CTTGGTGTTTCAAAGTTTGTCAATACGTACGTTGCGTTCCCGAGATTGAACAATCCGCCCTTTTGTTGACTCATGGTACCAGTAGATGAAAGTGGCTCCCGGGACTAACACCGCCAACAAGCGCGCTGCTCTGGCACAAGGTCAAGGTATTCTCCACAAGGAGTTGGTACATACTAACATGAGGTATGTAGATCCCGTTGACTTGGCCTCACCCCTGTCTGAATCAATGGGTCCACTCATTCCTTTGGCATCCTCAATCGGCATCCTTAATCTGCCCACTCCTGAAGCGCCCACTCCAATAAGGCAGTCTCGCGTTCCTTGGTCGCCTCAAAACTCCAACTATGAAGGCGATCCGCTACTTGCTGGGCAAGCAGAAGGCCTGTATTTCTGTAGTCGCCGGCTTTTTCCTCAGGAGCCTTTGCGCCCAGTTTGGAGTTCAGTCTTGGCGGGAGTATCAACAGATTACCGAGCCGATGGACTTCATTGGGGTCGGGCTCCAAGCCTGCGGTGCTCCACCAACTCTGTGGACGGATATGTTCGATGGAATCCGCGGCGTTGCTTTGCCAGATGCGGTTCCATTGCTCGTTATTGAAGTTCTGCCCAGCTCTGCGGGCGAGGTGTTCTTCATACCTGTAGAAGAAATAACGGAGGTTTTCTTGCCATCCTTCATAGCAATTGGTTCCCTTTAGGTTCTTGACGGCTTCAGCAATCGGGAACGCTGCACCAATGCCGGACAACCTCTTCAGTATCGCGGCCGCAGGCAGCTTTTGTTGGATAATCCACCAGGCAAGCCGAACGTAGTCCCCTACGGCTGTTCGTGCGTCCTTCCCCAACATCCCGTAGATGCGAAAGGTCAGGTTCTCCCATCGACGGAGTATGTCGGTCTTTTCATCCTCGGTAAGGTCCTGGCGAAGGTTCACTGCTGTGGCAACCAATCTAGCCTGCGCGATCTCTGTCACCGCATTCCTTCTACGATCAGCCCGCAGTTGGTCTACTGCCTCAGTCACAGCCTTCAGCCACTTCGTTGTTTCAATCACTTTATCCGGACCATCTTTAGACTGCTTCCTGAGCAACTCTGTGGCGTCTTCTTCGCTGAGCGGGCGGTTAGGAAGATATGGTAATCTCAGAGTTGCAGCGAAGCGTAACGATTCGGTGCTCAAGCCTAAGCGCAGTCCCACACATCCGTAGATATCCGTCCAAAGTTGATGCACTTCATCAATAATCTCGCTCTTGTTCCCAGTCTCAGCTTCAAATACAATGGCCATTAGCATGCTCTTGAGACGGTCAAACCATGATACTGCAAGGCCACGGCTATTGAGAACCTCGAACACTGTATACACAATCGCTTCGTCCCCAATTTCGTGAAAGACAAATGTTAGCCTGTTCTTCAGTAGGCTCACCAAATCCTCGAGGGACTTACCATTACCTTGCCAGTCGATAACAAACTTCTCACAAGCCTCAATGGCCAGCAGAAGTTCGCGGTCTGCCAAACTCTCGGCGGATTCTGAAGAAGGATGATTTCCGGTTCGTAGATAGTCAGCGAAGTAGTGACTGCTATCGTGGTTCGTTTGCAGGAGCAATAGGGAAGCCCTATCCGGTTTTACCAGGGTCTCGTCAAGCTCTTGGCCAATCCTTTTTCCACCGGCTTCTGAACGGTCAAGGGTCTTGGCAATTGCTTTCAAAAGTAAGACTAGGGTCGTGATCCGTTGCTGTCCGTCCACTATCTCAGTCACTTGATGCTCTTTGGTCATGATGGGGCGTCTCTCGCGGCGAAGACCCACTATTGTGGCCATGAAGTGAGAGCGCTCCTTCCCTGCCACCCAGATCCGCTGGATGTCTTCGAACAAATCTTGCCGCTGCTTCCTGTGCCAGCTGTAGGCCCGCTGATACTGAGGAATTCTAAACAGTCGCCCGTAAAGCAATTGATCGAGAGTAACATGCTGTGGCTGAATGTCAATCATGGCTCCATTCTCCTTTACTTGCGCTCTCCGCCTTAATCCGGGCGGTTCTAATATGAAAAGTGCTCCCCAAGTAAGATTGGATCACCCCCTACTGCAATCTTTATTTTACACTGACCATTCTTTGGCAGCAACTAGGAACACCAAACGAGGAGCAG
>QLUI01000384.1 GCA_018725345.1 Bacillota bacterium
CTTCGCTACGGTCTTCTGCCCATCCGGTTTAATCTGATAAAATGCACTAAACAAATCGCTATTTTGTGCAATACAGTTAAAATTCAGCCCATCCATGCCGCTCTCCTTGAAGCTGTCTATATATTTTACCGGCCAGCTTCCTTGTCCTTTCCGGGCTACTGAGCGCATCGCCAGCCCTTCCAAGGCTGACGCGGTCGTCTCCGCTTTTAGCTTTCTTCATCGCCCTTCTCGTGGCAATGAAATCCTTCAGATTCCGCTGAACCTCGCCGAAGTTCCAGACTGCACCCAAGAAAACCAAAGGCAACTCCTCCATTTCCCACCAATTACTATATTCAATCACGTAATCTTCAGCATATTCAGGCTCAGCCCAGCTAATGCCATGCCACCAGTCCCTCTTTGGTAGCTTATCCCCCAGCAACATTGGAGCTATGTAGGGATTGGCGAAAATGGCAAATACCAGAATTCTAGCTGCCTTTTCCAGTTTGTTTTGCTGGATAAGGGCAAGTCCATAATTATAGAGGTTATGAGGGTCATCCCCATTCCGCTCATACCACCTGCCCGCTTCTTCAAGATTTCCTAGCTGATGGCATAGAGATCCCGTAAGATAGCGAACGCCCTGATTATCATTGGGATTGAGCTTCAGCATTTGCTTGAAAATACTTATGGCCTTCTCAAACCTGCCCTGTTTCCAGGCAGTGAGACCGAGGCCATGGAAGGCTCGCATATAGGGTCTGGATTCAAGTATCCCCCAGAATTCGCCTTTGGGTATGCCTTTTACCTCAGGCTCGGCAAATTCAAGGGCTTTTCGGTAAAGACCTTCAGCCTGTTTCCAGTCTCTCTTTCTCCATGCAATATTTGCAAGGTGGTTATACCCATCAGCATAGGTTGGGTCTATCTCAATGCTCTTAAAGAAGTAGCGACCTGCCTCTTCCTCATTGCCCTGTTCAAGCAAATCGAGCCCCTGGTCGAGAGTATCTTCGGCCCGCTCCCTTTTTGGGTCACGCTCACTCGGAAACATCATGACTTAGAGCAAGGAGGTTGAATCGTCTTGGTCAAAACAAAATTTCTGTCATTGAGCACGGTCAAGGTGTTCACTTCCTCAGTTTTCCCCTGGGGGGCACATAATAAGACATTTATCACAGAGTATGGAATGACCATCTTCGGTCTGAGGAGTAATGTTGGAGAGACAAAGCAATGGGTTAGTCATACGATACGGTTCAAGAACTCTAGTCGGGCAGACTTCGAGACAGATAGAGCAATCCTGGCAGACCGGATTTTCTGTCTCGGCGGGTGTCGAAGTGACTGCTGACTCAAGTGGAGCGGTTGTTCTAATGACCATGAAGCGAAGTCGAGGGCCATATTTCGGGTGTAAAACTACGGTGCTTTTACCGCGTTTACCCAGTCCGGCACGAATTGCCTCTCTCTTCAAACCGATTTCGCCCTTCAAGGGGTACCCGTAACGTTTAACTGTCTCGGCAGAAAAGCCGTTACTGCGGATGAAGTTGACCAGCGACTCCAATTTCGGGGCGGCATGCTTCTTAAAGCCGTAAAGCATGAATTTCCCCACCTTACGGCCGAATTCATCAAGGTTACGTTCAGCGGTGGATTCCAACCCCAGAATCAGCAGGTTTTCTCTGTCAGACAACACCGCAGCACCGGCAACATCGAAGAGCGTACAGGCTTTTTCCAATATTTCTTTTCCCACACTCATTGGTGATTCACCCCTAATTCAATCTGACTTTCTCTGTTTTATCACTCTTTTTTTCCGGTCTTGGTTCGAACGAAAACCGACACAATAGCTGTTTCTTGATAGGACGTACAAATGTATTCTATTGGATGGGGCGAGATTGAACAAAACCGAGTTTTGTGCAACAGCAATTCGTCGCATCGCACAGAGCACTATGTTGTGCAACGATATCACAACTCATAGCGCTTTTTTATGTAGTCCAGCCAATCTTGCCACATTCCCTTCTTATTGTTGGAAACCCATTCCACCCATTGCTGGTGTGTGAATGTTGCGAACTTTGCCTTACCTTCAAACAAAGAGCCCCAATCCGTTGTGAAATCACGAATTCCCGTGCTTTTCAGGCATTCAATTA
>QLUI01000385.1 GCA_018725345.1 Bacillota bacterium
ATCAATGCTTACTTCGCATGGCGTTTCCTGTTTAGTTTTCAAAGAACATCTCATTCTGCTTGCCTGATGCTCCGTAACTCCTTGTTACTTTCGCGACCAGGAATTGTAGTTTACCACAGGCTAGTGACTATGTCAATCGCCCTTTTTCTGGATTTCTGGATTTCTGGAATTTCTGGAAGCACCACTATCTGACAGTATCTGACAGATAGTGCGCCTCAGAGCGACTTTTTCATAGTATCATATTTCTCATTGCTCGTCAAATATAATTTTTTTCTCTTTCTTTAAAAAATAAATCCCTTCGCAAATCTTCTGCCGCCCTGGCAGATAAGTAGCCGGGTGGAACATCAAATACTGTTTTTGCGCCAGTTTGTCCTTCCTAATTTAGACGAACCACAGCCCTTGCATAGGCTACCAGCACGCTTGCCGTAAATTCTGGGTTACTCTCCAGCTTTAAGGAAAACTCCACAATCTGGCTCGTTTCTGCGGCAAATCCCGTCCGGCCACTGCGAATCACAAAGCCGCCATGCGGCATGCCAGAATGATTTTCCCTTAGCTCATCCTCGCTTATAAATGTAACCTTTGTTTCGTACTCAGCAATCCATAGATGGCAAAACATCGAAGGGTTCGCGGGACGCAAGTAAGGAGCAGAAGGCTCTACATATGGTCAGTGCATTGTGTAATTCACACGGACTGATCATCGGCCAAACGAAAACGGACGAGAAAAGCTACGAAATTACTGCAATTCCGGAGCTATTAGATCAGTTGTTATCAGTTGCTAATTGTAACAATTGACGCGATGGGACTCCAGAAGAAAATCGTAAGGAAGATAGTGAAGGAGAACCAAGCCGACTATGTGATTAACCTCAAAGGGAATCAGGAAACGCTGCAGCAGGAAGTAAAAGGATATTTCGAAGATTTAGAGCAAACTGGGGAAATAGCGCATATTAAGCAGAAAGCTGCACAGGAGAAGGGCACATTGGTCAGAGAAAAAGGGTGCATACAAGTACTCAGAACTCTTGATAAGGGACACGGTCGGATCGAAAAGCGCACCTATTTTTACTCTACCGATCTGGATTGGATGGTAACTGCCAAACGTGACTGGGAGAAACTTACGGGAATTGGCACGGTGGTTCGAGAAGTGGAGTTTCTTGCAGAAAACAAGCAAACGAGAGAAATTGCCTACTATGTCAGCAGCGTTAACAATGTTATCGATTTTTCAAAGGCAGCGCGTATGCACTGGGGAATTGAGAGTATGCACTGGTCTCTTGACGTCACCTTTAAAGATGATCAGAATAAAACTCAGTTGTCGGCGGCGGCACAGAATTTAGCTTTTCGTCCGGCGCATGGTATTCAACACGCTCAAACAAGAAACGCAAGTTCAGCCGAAAATGAGCAAACCAAAAAAACGCACTCTTGCTTCGGTAGATGAAAAATACCGGGATCTGTTGATCCAAATGAGTTTTAATAGAAATTGATTCAAAGCATCTGCGAGATTTGCAAAGAAGAGAAATATCGTAAGGGTATAGGAACACTGTCTGTTTACGCCATGGGGCGTCTGGTTTAATGTGTCCAAAAATCCATGAAAGGAAGTCCTCTTCCTTTAAAGACTACCGAATCAGGATACTACTATACTGCTTGTAGTCATCAACCATATATTTCTAAAAAATGATGTTTTATGATTTGTAAATTATTGGGTTCATGAATTCGCCGTGGCCAGTTTATCTTGGTTTTTCTTTTGGGTTAAGACCCCACCTCTAAGCGAAGCGTAGGTGGGAATTTTTAATCAGGTGGAGTAGACTCTCCACCTGATTCCCCCGATGTTTCAGCTTTGCTGAAACGAGTTCACTTTAACCCGTATTGCCAAGAAGTCTCCCGCCTCTAAGCCACCTTGCTCACGTTAGTGAGAGGATGTGCGGCGTTAGTGTAAAGTTATTGTAGGTTTTTTGGATGGTAACCAAGGTTAAAAACCCACTGTCAAATTGACAGTAGTGCAGAGCATCACAACCGAATCTAAATTTTTAATAAATTTACTCAACTTTCCCACCTCAAAATCAAACCTGAACATTAAAAAAACCATATAGTAATTAGCAA
>QLUI01000386.1 GCA_018725345.1 Bacillota bacterium
AAAAAAAGGAGTTAAACGAACGATGAAGAGCTTCATTAAGAGAGCAAGGAAAATCCACCGCAGCGAGAAGGGTTTCACCCTTATCGAGCTGCTGGTGGTGATGGCCATCCTGGCCGTCCTGGTGGGGCTGGTGTTGCCGAACTTCTTCGGCATAACCGACGAGGCCGACTCCATACAGATCCAGGGGCAGCACGAGAAGATGAGAGAGGCGGTTTATCTCTACTACACCGATACCGGCGAGTGGCCGACCGAGTGGAGCGGGAGTGATCTCGCCGCTGACCACCACCATCAGCTCTGGCTTGACGCCGATGATATTACAGGAGGGGCTCTTACCGTCGGCGGCTGGGATGGCCCCTACCTTGACCGCCCTATCCTGCAGGAGAACAAGTGGGGTGGGAATTGGGGGGTGGTTGAGAGCCGGAGGCTGAACTTGGCTGGCGCGAATAATACTCCGGGTGCTGGCGGTGAGCTGTACACCGCCTTGCTCTACGAGAATGTTCCCCTGGAGGTGGCCGAGGCTCTGGATGCGGCGATGGATGACGGGGAGCGGACCACGGGAGCAGTCCAGTATGGAGGGCTTGACTGGCCTCACAATCACGTCGATAGCGGAGGGCCTGCTGACGACGACAATTTCCTCGCGATCATAATTGCCAAGCAGTAAGCAAGCAAGGGGTCAGGTCTTGATTCTTGAATCCCTTTCACAAGGGTCCAAGTCAAGACAGGTAGAAGGGGGGCAGGCCGAGAGGCCTGCCCCGCACAATCACGCCCCTAGCGGCGGAGAATCCGACGACACGAATTACCTGATGATCATCATCGCCCGGCAGTAAAGCGAGGGGTCAGGTCTTGACCTTTGAATCCCTCTTCCACAAGGGAGTCAAGTCAGAGCAGGTAAAAGGGGGCAGGCCTTTCGGCCCTCGACTCCCGACTGCCCCGCCTTTTCATGGGGTCAGATCGCCAGGGAGTAAGCCAGAGCAGGGGAAGGCGGAAGAAGGCGAGCTTTGGTTGACGGCCATCGACTCATGCCGGCACCGCGAACACTTCACGTAATTCGAGAATTGTCTCGCCGTGTTCCAGTCGGGCAGCCAGCCCCGCGTAATAGGATTACATGGGGCCAGCACGCGCAGGGCCAAAGCCTTGACTTTTAAAATCGCCTCTTCACGACTCTGCCGGTAGGTCATCATCCCCGGTAGATCGGGAATTTCGGCTATCCACCGACCATCTTTCTCGCGTTCAATTTCGATATTCATCCTTCACGCCTCCGATGCACAGATTAGCGGGCTCGTTAGTCAATAGCATCGGGCGCTGGTGCTATCGCCTTCAGCGTTATTCACGAAAGTGACTACGATGGCGTATTCACGATGTGCCGCTGTGTCCATGAGAACAGGGCATTTCATACGCAGGTAAAAGGGGGCAGGCCGAGAGGCCTGCCCCGCACAATCATGCCCATAGCGGTGGAGAATCCGATGACGAGAATGTCATGGTGATAATCGGAGACGGGGTCAGTTCTTGATCTTTGAATCCCTCTCCCACAAGGGAGTCAAGTCAGAGCAGATAGAAGGGGGGGGCAGGCCGAGAGGCCTGCCCCCCCCTTCTATCTGGAGTTGGATCGCTAAGGTCACGGGGTCAGGTCTTGCATTACGACATTATCATCTAATAAGAGCAAGCCAGAAGCTGTATTGCAAATTCAGCCGTTAGCTTTCGGCATGGAGCGATTTCTACCCCAATGGTGCTGAGTTTAGAGTCGATGGTCTTCAGGGTAGGGGGGACTGCCGACTCCCCCGCTAGTGCCGGCTAAAATGTGCTGACCCCGTGGGAATAGTGTATTCCACGGGGCTGACCGCCGAACGTTGGTTTTCAGACGCCGAGAAGAATGGTCAGGATGATGGTCACCCACATCGGGATGAGTACGCCAAGCATTATTCCTAAAGTCCAGCGGAATTGACCTTGCATCTCTTGCCGAAGCCCACGGGTGTTGGCCTCCATCTCTTGCCGAAGCTCGCCAAACCCGCTATCCACCCTGGACTCCAGGTGATTCAGCCTGGTCCTCACCTCCTCCAGGATTCCCTCAACCTTGGCCATCCGCTCTTC
>QLUI01000387.1 GCA_018725345.1 Bacillota bacterium
CTTTGCTAAACAGCTCATGGAAAAATACCGCATTCCCACAGCGGAGAGTCGTACCTTTACATCGGCTGAGGGCGCCTTTGCCTATTTAAAAGAGAAGGGTGCTCCTATTGTTGTTAAAGCTGACGGGCTTGCGGCGGGCAAAGGTGTGGTGGTGGCGACGACATCGGAGGAAGCGGCCGATGCAGTGCGGCGGATTATGGTTCAGCGAGAGTTTGGCGAGGCAGGCAACCAGGTTATTATTGAGGAGTTTTTGGCGGGAGAGGAAGTGTCGGTGCTGGCGTTTAGCGATGGCCGTACTGTGATTCCAATGGTTTCCGCTCAGGATCACAAAGCTGCATTTGACGGCGACACAGGTCCTAACACAGGTGGGATGGGTGCTTACTCGCCGGCGCCGGTGCTCGGCAAGGAACTGCTGTCGGAGGTGGAAGAGAAGATCCTGCGCCCTACTGTTGCCGGACTGGCTGCTGAAGGCATTGTTTTTCAGGGTATTCTCTATGCCGGACTGATGATCACAAAAACCGGCCCCAAAGTATTAGAATATAATGTACGCTTCGGTGACCCGGAATGTCAGGTGGTGCTGCCGCGCTTAAAGAGCGACCTGCCCACCATTATGCTCTCAGTGATTAACGGTTGTCTCTCAGAACAACAGATTGAGTGGCATAATAATCACACGGCTTGTGTAGTTATGGCAGCCGGGGGTTATCCGGGGCGATATGGGCAAGGTGAAATGATCGCCGGCTTGACACAAGCGGCACAACTGACAGACGTTTATGTTTTTCATGCTGGCACAGCGCAAAAAGACGGAAAGATTGTTACCGCCGGAGGGCGGGTTCTTGGTGTTACCGGCTGGGGCAGCAGTTTGACGGAAGCGCTGCTAAAAACATACGGAGCGGTGGAAAGAATCTCTTTTCTTGGCGCTCATTACCGTAAAGACGTTGGCAGGAAGGCTTTAAGCCGAGAGTAGCAAACATAGCCATTTAATGGAGGAAAAGGAATGAATTTTCAATTATCTCCGGAACATGAAATGATTCGTAAAATGGTGCGGGAGTTTGCTGAAAAAGAGGTGGCCCCAACTGCAGCGGAACGTGATGAGAAAGAGGAGTTCTCGCGGGAAATTTTTGCAAAGATGGCCGGCATGGGTCTTACCGGGATTCCATGGGAGGAAAAGTACGGCGGTTACGGTTATAGCCGCGAGTACCCGGTGGAACGGATGATGAGAGATGCCAAAATAACCCAGATTTACGAAGGCACGAACGAAGTGCAGCGTCTGGTCATCTCGCGTTATCTAAAAGGGTAATTCGATATGGCAGAAAAAATGGGATTGATCATGGTTTACACCGGCAATGGTAAGGGTAAAACAACTGCTGCTCTTGGCCTCCTCCTTCGAGCCAGTGGTCATGGGGCAAAGGTTTTTATGGTACAGTTTCTGAAAAGCGATCCCAGCTACGGCGAAATTCAAGCCATTAATAAATTTTTGCCCACCGTAACGGTGTTGCAGTCTAAGCGGAGCCGGCTTACCGTAGCCGGCGGATTTACAGAGGAAGACTTTATTGATGCCCAAGAAGTCTTTGAAAAAGGAAAGAACGCGTTGCTCTCCAAAAGCTATGATTTGGTTATCTTTGATGAACTAAATTTTGCCGTAAATTGCGGCTTAATTTCGTTGACTGACGTACTGGCAATGCTGGCAAAAAAACCTGCTCAGGTTGATGTAGTCCTAACCGGACGCAATGCGTCGGAGGAGATTATGAAGATAGCAGATTTAGTTAGTGAGGTCAAGGAGATTAAACATCATTATCAGGCAGGCATTACGGCTCAAAAAGGGGTCGAGTACTAGCATGTCTTCGCAGACGGAGGAATCATCTGTGCATGAAAGGATCGTCCAAGGAATTTTAAACGGGGAACGTCGTATGGCAGCACGGGCGATTTCCTTGATTGAAAACGAAGATCCAAACAAAAACAAAATAAAAAAATAGCAGGAAGCGCCTGCTATAAAAATTAAAGTCTATCCATATTTCTGGTCTGCTTCTTAGCAGGCCCTTTGTTTTCTGTCGCTAACTTTGTCTTACTTAGGCTGT
>QLUI01000388.1 GCA_018725345.1 Bacillota bacterium
CGCTGATTTGAAGGCTCTCAGTCATCACCCAGAACCATTCCACGGAGACTGGAACTATACTATCAAAGGTATGGTTAATTGATGAACAGGTCCTTAGTCAGTGGCTCTATTCACCTATCGCCGAACTCCTTTATTCTTTCGGTTGCTTGAACGCGTACTTCAAGGTTGTCGTTGTCAAGTGCTTGAATCAATCCTTCGATATGTTGGAGATCCCCCAGTGCTTTGGTTGATTCGATACGTACTTTGAGATTGTTGTTTTTAAGTTCCCTTATTAACCCTTGAATGTCTCCTTTCTCCTTCATTTTCTTCACATTTGGACAAGTTATGCTCTTCTAGATAATTCTGACACAACACCTATGCCAATGTCCACCAGTTGGGGGTGAAGAGTTACCGTTCACACAATATAAGATAGAATGCTCTACCTCCATCAGTCTAAGCACTCTAAGCCTTTTTCTCCGCCCACAAGAACGTTGCCCACAGGTTTCATGGCTATTTGCCCAATGTAGACTCAATACTCAATAATCTCTTCGCCGCCGAAGTTCCTCATCAACTCAAGATAAATCTTAAAGTTCCGGCAAGCCTCTTTTACGTTTTCTTCTGTTGCTATGAGGCACAGGAATTTTTGAAATTCCCATGCCTTACTGATATTCAATTACTTCTTCACCTCCGAAGTGCTTCATAACTTCAAGATAGTTCTTGAAGGCTTCGCACGCCTCTTTAATATTCTTCTCGTACTCAAGAATCTCGGCAATATTATTGCACTTAAATGTCTGTCCAGCCGTCAGGGAGCCAATCTCGAGGTTAATAGTAGTAAGGGGAACCCCCATAAGTTCCAGCTTTTTCTTCATAAGAACTTCCCTTTCAACTTTATACCCTTTCACCAACTGGGCTTCTTCGTTGGTTAGCTCAACTCGCGTTCTCAGTTCAAACTTTACGCCGCCCAGCAATCCTCTTGCTTGATCCCTGGTGATACGCAACTTCATAGCTTTACCTCTCTATCCTTTATTTGTCAGACTGTCTAAAAACCTTTTCTGCCGAAGGCTCATCACCGACCATCAATTGCCTCCGGCACCACCTTAACCATCATTTTGTTTCTTGAAGGCTACCACCCCCCTTTCGGCTAGCTTTATTCGCTCTCGGGGCTGATTTTACACCTTAGCCCTGACCAAAGTCAATCGTGCGAATTAAATCATCTCAGCATAGTATCTTCGATAACCTCTGCTGTCCGCCGCCCTCGGCAACATAGCCCAGATAGGCTCGTGCCATCTTCTCAACACTTCTCCCCGCCGGGGTTCGAATCACAAACCCCGTCTTCAGCAGAAATGGCTCGACGATGTCAATCAGCGTATTCGTCTCCTCGTTCAGTGTAGCTACCAGGGCAAGGCCTGACTCCGTGCCACCGCGGCACTCACAATCTGGTGCCGCACTTTTGGCAAAACTTGTCTGCAAAGCTGTTCGCTGTCCCGCATTGAGGGCATACCGGCTCCTTGTCACCTTTCGAGTCGGGGATAGCTGCCCCCCACCTTGCTTTTCTGGCCATGGTCAGCTCGTCCAGAATGCGAAAGATCACTATGAGGATCTCACAGTAGATCCGCACTGCCAGAGGGCCGAGGAAGAGCACCAGAATCCCCGACAGCACCATTCCCTCACCTCCCCAACCCCACATGTCGATACCCTCAATAATCATAAGCAAGCCCATGATCACACAGACCACAACACCGATCCAAAAGACCACCTTGATTATTACCGGGGTCAGCATCCGCCTGAAGGATAGAAATTCTTGCATGGAAACCTCCCATTTTTGTAAAGAATAGCACATTCGGTTTTTCTTTGTCAAGCTCCGGCATCCCTCAAATCTGTCTGAAACACTGCTGCACTGGGTGCAAGGCTTCTGGGATGGTGGCTATCGCCTTTCCCCAGATTGGATTCCCCACTTCGCTCCATCAAATAGGCTTAGTTGTCTCATTTTCTGTAACTATTCAGCCTCCATAATAATGATAGCAAACAAAAGCACCATTGTCAAGGACCCCCGCCTGCCGGAATAAAAGGATTCTTCTCGA
>QLUI01000389.1 GCA_018725345.1 Bacillota bacterium
ACCTAGGGTCTAAGACTGAAGGGCTTCGCTTCTGTTGGTCGCGCTACGAAGAAAACTCTCAACCGCGAATTCTAATTCCCGAGTGTTCTTATACCCTGCATTGTTTTGCTTGAAGAGAGGGGAGGATTTCACCATGCCCGAGATTTTTGGTGTTTTCTCATCTTCCTTATCCCACAGGCAAAGGGTTATTGGCATGTAGTCATGAGCTCGTTCTAGCTCCATGAGCTGCCCACTTTCTACCGACAATTCAAAAATCGCCACCTTACACTCCTTCAAGAGAGCTATACAATAGTGTCTTTCTTGCCCTTCTGGTATCTCAAAATCTCCCGCACTAATTGAAACATAGCCACATTGTGTTACAACTCCCGCAATATCTTTAATACGTGAGGGCAGACGGTAGCTGCCTGCAATAAACACTCGCGTATCATAGGTTCCTGGCATACAGTTCATTGAATACCGTCGTTGCGCCTGCATATATGATGACTCTGCGGTCGCACCTATTCGCTTGCCTTTGGGAGTCTATGTGCTGCTTCTGTTGTTGTCAATAGGAGCTTGTCTTTCATGAATTTGAGGAATTGTTTCTTATCAACTATCATTTCTGCCACATTGATTGCATCAAGGCGCGAGTAGTGTTGGATGTACTTTTCTGCAAATGCATGTCCTTGGGCTCCAGACCCGTAGTCATAGCAACAATCATAGAACAAAAGCCATCCAGAGTAGTCTACAATACCAAGAGCCCCTCCACACTCGATAAGGACGCCGTAGCTGAACTCGTGTTTACCCGGTAGGTGCGTTGGATGAATGAGTCGAATGACATGTGTTTTCTCAGGCTTGCCCAACTCCTGCTTTAGTTTGACAGTCCCAACCAGCAAAGGAACGAATGTCGCAATGCCGTTAAAGATATCCCCCTCGGAAGCATCGATGAACTCTATCTCGTACCAAAGGAATAGTTGCTCCAGCTGTTCTTTCCTCGTGAGTTTGGGTTCAGCAGGCTTAGAGACGACTAATTCCTCAAGAATTTTCGTCCCAGAGTCTTTAAGAGCGATCAAAGAATTAAATCCAATGGTCACACCCAACTTTTTTTCAAGAGGTTGGATTATCTCAGATTGAATAGCAGTGAAGTATTCGTCGAGCTTCTCCCAGTTGGGTGACTCGTGTATATCTGCCAGCGAGGTATCACGGAAGCCGTCTTCAAGAAGACAATTCCATAGGAATTGAATGGAATACTTGTAACCTTTAAAGGCTCCGGCAAGATAATGCTTATCTGCTAATCTTAACCCCGCAAATATCTTATCTTCCAACATTGATTGCCGGTACCCATGTGGCAGACCCCGACTGGTGTCATTTAGGAAGATGTAGACTTGGAACATGGATGAATATCGAATAGCCTCGGCCAAGGTACCAACATCGTAATCCGGTGATACAGCTGCCTTCGCTATCAGGGCATCAAAGACGCGAATCACCTTCTTGTCGAAATACACAATTCCATCGGCGAGTTCATCCCAGTTGGTTGCTCTGAGTAGCCTTGTTGCCTTGGCGGTGATATTCTTCAGGAGAATAGCTTTTTCACAGCTATTTGGTATCTTGTGGAGAGAAACACCAGCAAAACGAGCTCTAGAGAACACGAAATCTTCTGACAGCCCCGAGCTCGAATTATAAGCGATATTCTTGTGGAGGACACGAATCAGGGTATCAAGTGCAAACTTATACCCTCCGAACAGGGATCCATCATTTTGCAGATGGTGGTGGTTCCTCAGCCAAGTCCGAAACTTCTCTAACTGACTGAGAAGCTTAATCGCGTTTACGACCCCGGTGATGTCACCTATCGCGACATCTACTAGTGGTTCAAGC
The DNA here is from genome assembly GCA_018725345.1 of Bacillota bacterium. Taxonomy (GTDB): domain Bacteria; phylum Bacillota; class Dethiobacteria; order Dethiobacterales; family Dethiobacteraceae; genus GPS1B09. Next base: position 1,852 of record QLUI01000389.1, read on the forward strand.
TCTGGTTTTAGGCTCTTGGTGCTCATGTCAAACTCCCTCAGGCTCACATTCTATCATATCCGAGGTACGGTGTCAATTTGGCCTCGACTAAACGATGTCAGGAATGTCAAATAAGCGGAGAGAGGTCGGAGTTCAACAATTGTCAGTTTTGTTCACTGACGCCTTGTTGAACATAGGCCCCTTTTATTGAAGGTAAACAATCTGGACT
>QLUI01000039.1 GCA_018725345.1 Bacillota bacterium
TGCACAACTTTTTCCACTTTGGCTCCAGGCAGTTCTTTTGCTAATTCGTGGCAGACGGCTGCCATGGTAATTCCATCAAAAGACATTTTTTAGCTCCTTTTATCTTGGTTTTTCTTTTGGGTTAAGGCCCCACCTCTAAGGATCTGTAGGTGGGAATTTTTAATCAGGTGGAGTAGACTCTCCACCTGATTCCCCGATGTTTCAGCTTGCTGAAACGAGTTCACTGTTTTACTGGATAATCATGCCGCCTGTCGCATCAGCGGAGGGATGAAAATATTTCCTCATTCTCTATCTAACCCTCTCCTAGCGGGAGAGGTGATTTACAAGGTAGTATATCAGCAGAAGCAGCCTATGACAACCAATGGATATTCCATGTCGGCAAGATTGGTTTTGAACTCTTGGACAATGAAGTATTTTCTGATAGAATGATTGTCAGCAAGAAAAATATGGATAACCAAGAGAGGATTTAATATGATTCTAAGTATGACAGGATATGGGTTGGCGGAAAGTCGCCCAGATGAAACCATCCGTTTTAGGGTGGAAATTCGTTCTGTAAATCACAGATATTTGGATGTGTCTATTCGCCTGCCCCGGGAGCTTCAGTCCTTGGAAGACAGGGTGCGCAAAAGTGTCCAGCAGGCTGTGGGTAGAGGCAGGGTCGATGTGTATCTTTCCTGGCGAGCTGACTCGGCAGACACTGTTCAGGTAACAATTGACGTCGAGTTGGCTCAAGCTTATTATCAGGCTTTGCTACAACTGAGTGCATTGTGCGCCGCGCCAGAGTTGCCGAGTTTGGAAGTTTTATCTCGTTTCCCGGATGTTTTGCGTGTAGAGAAAGAGCAAACAGATAATGATAAGTTCTGGTTCTTGCTTGAACCAGTTTTAAACAAAGCTTTAACCCAGCTTGTTATCCAGCGGAGAGAAGAAGGGGAAAGGCTAGCGGCTGATTTTAACAAACGGCTGAAAGACCTGGCAGTGACTGCTAAGTTGGTAGAAAATCGCGCGCCGCAAGTGCTGGATGAGTACCGAAAAAAAATGGAGGATCGATTGCGGGAAATACTGGGTCAGGCTGACTTTGACCCGGCCAGAGTTTTGATGGAAGCAACTATTTTTGCAGACAAGAGCAATGTGACTGAAGAGTTAGTCCGGTTGTCTAGCCACCTGATCGCTTTTCAGGCAGCACTGCTGGAAGAAGGGCCGGTGGGTCGCAAACTTGACTTTTTAACGCAGGAATTACTCCGCGAGGTTAATACAGTGGCTTCCAAGGCTAATGATTATTTACTGGCCAAGCTGGTAGTGGAAATGAAAACCGAATTGGAGAAAATACGCGAACAAGTGCAAAATATTGAGTAACGAAGCTTTTGCCAAATAGATTTAACTCTTGCATCTTCTCTATGATTTCCGTTATACTATTAGCAGGGTCAATCAATTTTTCAAAGACATCGTGACCGATTAAAGGAGGTTTCCACCTTGCAGATTAAGCTGATTAATATCGGGTTTGGCAATATTGTTTCAGCAAATCGGATTATTGCTATCGTTAGTCCCGAATCGGCACCCATCAAACGGGTTATTACCGAAGCTAGAGATCGTGGGATGCTGATCGACGCCACATATGGACGGCGCACTCGTGCCGTGATAGTTACTGACAGCGCCCATGTGGTTTTATCCGCCGTCCAGCCGGAAACTGTAAAGCATAGGCTGCACACCAAAGAGGTTAGTGCGGCAGAAGAAGAAGAATAGAGGTCGAAGGGAGCTTGTGGCTAGGCGGGGGTTGTTGATTGTTGTCTCAGGGCCTTCAGGAGCAGGAAAAGGTACGGTATGCAGTGCTTTGCTTGACATTTGCCCGGAATTGGTCTTGTCGGTATCAAAGACTACTCGTGAGCCCCGTACCGGTGAACAGGACGGGGTTAACTATTTTTTTGTTACCCAGGCAGAATTTGAGCAGGCTTTGTTCGAGCAGGATTTTTTAGAGTATGCCTGCGTTTATGGGCAGTACTACGGAACTCCGCGCAGTACAGTCGAGAAAATGCTGACAACAGGGTGCGATGTAATTCTGGAAATTGACACTCAGGGTGCCATACAGGTGAAGGAGTCACGCGTTGAAGGTGTTTTCGTTTTTCTACTCCCGCCATCGGGAGCGGAACTGCGCACACGCATTAAAAATAGGGGAACGGAATCGTTGGAAAATTTGCAGCGCCGTTTGGCTGCGGCCGCTCAGGAAGTGGCACTGGCATCAGAATATGATTATATTGTAGTGAACGATCGTGTGGAGGATGCCCGTGATAGAATTCTTGCCATCATCCAGGCAGAAAAGCTACGGACCGGACGTAACAGAGAGTTGATTCAAACTATCTCAGAGGAGGTCAAAGCATGATTTACCCTTCCATTGATACGCTGATTAATAAAGTTGACAGTAAGTATACACTGGTGATTGTTGCTGCCAAGCGGGCGCGGATGCTTAATGAAGGTGCGCGCAGGTTGATTGATTCCAATTCCATAAAAGATGTTTCCACCGCCTTAGAAGAAATCAATTTGGGCAAAATAGGGTACGAACGGTTTAAAAAGTGAGGAGGGCTTGCCGATGCTTTCCGGTAAGCAGGTTGTGCTTGGTGTTACCGGCGGGATCGCCGCTTACAAAGCGGTTGAGCTTTGTCGGCTTTTTGTCAAGGACGGTGCCAACGTAAGAGTAATTCTTACGGCTGCAGCCAAACAGTTTGTAATGCCGCTCACCTTTCAGACGGTGAGCGGGAACAGGGTGTACGACGACCTGTTCGCCGGTAGCCAGCTCTATGCTGTTGACCATGTGGGGTTGGCTCAAGGGGCTGACCTTATTCTTATTGCCCCGGCCACAGCCAACTGCCTTGGCAAGTTGGCTGCAGGCATTGCTGATGATTTACTGACCACTACGTTGCTGGCAGCCGACTGTCCCGTGCTCTTAGCTCCTGCCATGAATACAAAAATGTTCGAAAATCTCGCCGTTCAAGAGAATCTAGAAAGACTTGTCTTGCGCGGTTACAGTATTGTCCAGCCGGTGGAGGGCGAGCTTGCCTGCGGAAGTTGCGGGGGCGGTCGCTTGGCACCTTTGGATGTTATTTTTGCCGAAGCCAAATCTCTGCTTTCCCCGGTAACGGAGTTAAAAGGGATAAGGTTGCTTGTTACTGCCGGCCCAACCAGAGAAGCTATTGATCCGGTTCGCTATTTGACAAATCATTCCAGTGGGAAGATGGGTTATGCAGTAGCACAGGCTGCGGCAGAGCAGGGAGCAGAAGTTACTTTGGTGTCCGGTCCGGTAACGCTGCCGACGCCGGCAGGGGTCAAAATAGTGCAAGTTACGACAGCGCAGGAAATGTATGCTGCGGTGCTTAGTCTATATCCGCAAATGGATGTGGTGGTAAAAACGGCGGCGGTGGCAGATTACCGCCCTGCTGGCGTGCAAGAAACAAAAATAAAAAAAGACGGGGATATGATCCTGTCTTTAGTGAGAACTCCTGATATTCTGGCGGAGCTTGGTAAATATAAGCAGAATCAGGTTTTGGTAGGTTTTGCGGCTGAAACAGATAATTTGAGGGAGAACGCGTTGGCTAAATTGTTCCGTAAAAACCTTGAATTGATTGTAGCTAATGACTTAACGGAGGATGGAGCCGGTTTTAATACCGATACTAATGTGGTAAAATTATATTTTAAAGACGGTCAGGAGAAGCAGCTTGCTCGGATGTCAAAGCTTGCGGTGGCAAGGGAAATCATCAGCGAAATTAAGAGAATCATGAATATTGCCAAGGAAATTTTGTGAGAAAAGCCTTAATTAACTCAAGCTACGACCCCCTTGCATAGGATCTTAGCTTTCCTAAATGAGATAATTTCCTATGCAACAAAAAAGGCGCTTTGCGTTTTTTTGTTGGGATGCGTCTTTCTTGTCCGCTAGGGGCTGCCGCCACATCGCGTTGACCTGACGGTCCTGAGCACCCCGCAAGAATAAGGGGGAGTCCCCCTTAAAAACCCCCTTGCATAGGATCTTAGCTTTCCTAAATGAGATAATTTCCTATGCAATAATCAAAGATATCTGCGGCTTCTGCCGCAGATATCTTTATCTAGGGATAAAAAATGCCAGTATTGACGGGGTAATGAAAACTTCAATTAATGCTGCCAATAATAGAAGAAGAAAAATTATCGGCAGAACAATGCTGATTTCTTTGAAAATGCCTTTTAGGCAAGAGTGGCGGTTGTGACCGGTAAGCGGAAAGATAAGATGGTAGCCCAGTTTCAGCCCAAAAGCCACGCTTACTAAAAAGGCCGGTATTTCAAAAACTCCGTGGGGCAAAATGCCCGCCAACAATAGCGGTAGCGGCCGGGCAAATTCCTGTGTCAGCTGAAAAACGACTGTACCTAGAATTGCGCCATTGGCCATGGCGGAAAAGAGAGGGACGATTCCTAAAAATACGCCAAGCACAATGACTTGGAGTGAAGCAAAAATATTGTTTAGAAAGAGAATAGCTACGCCCCGAAGAGGATGACCGCCAAAGACCTGCTCAGCCAATTCCTTTAACATAGTCAGTGCAGTTTCTTCCATCATGGGCAACAGCAGCGGATCATCTGACAGGGCGGTATACATGAGCAACGTGCCGCCCATAAAAAATAAAGATGCTAAGATCAGCCAAGAGCGGTTATTAAGGATGGTCATTAAAAATTGTCTGTACATGGTCAGATCCCTCCAGTACTATTATACTTGTTGTTTTTCCTGTTGCACAAGGGGAATGTTGTGTTGTGTGGAATACATCTATATTAAGCTAGAAACCGGAGGAAATCAGTGGAAACTTTAGCGGAAATCATCGTCGGAATCAGGAGTGAGAACCTAGACAGGTCTTTTACATATCGGGTACCTCAAGGCATGGAGATTCAAGTAGGGAGCAGGGTAGTTGTCCCTTTTGGTAGGCAACGTTTGGAAGGATACTGTATTACTGTAATTACCGGAGCGGAAGATAAGGAACAAGCCGATTTTGAATATAAAGAGATTGAAGCTTTACTGGATGACGCGCCGGTGTTAACTGAAGAACTAATTGAATTGTCGGCATGGGGCGCTGCAAGATGGCTTTGCAGCAGGACGGATTTGCTGAAGGCCATGGTTCCAGCCGGTCTGCGCTTTACTACGTCTAAATGGGTGACGCTGCTGGAAGATGCCGAGTCGGAGACACCGGAACTGCTTTGGTTGAGGGAAAACGGCCCGGTAGCTTTGGCTGCTTGGCAGAAATTATTTCCGTCGACAGTACGTGCGAATGAGTTGCGCCGCCTGCAGCAGAAAGGTATAATTAAGCTAAATAATCGCGAATCCCGTGGCATCGGACAAAAAAAAGTGCAAAGCGCTCACTTGCTGTCGGCAGGGCAAGTTGCTTTGCCGATGGGAAAGAAGCAGGATCTGGCACTGGAATTGTTGCGGAAGCATGGCTCCATGGCGCTTACGGCATTGGCTGATGTGGGGGTAAGCCGGGCTACCGTTCACTCTATGGCGAAAAAAGGCTGGATTGCTATTTGTGAACAGCTTGTGCGCCGTGACCCGCTTTCCGGAGAAACATTTTTGGCAACCGGCTCTATAGAGTTAACAGCTGCCCAGGTGGAGGCGATTAGGCAGGTGGGATCCGCCTGTAATCGGACTGGGCGAGAAGTTGTTCTGTTGCATGGCGTGACAGGCAGCGGCAAAACCGAAGTTTATCTGCAGGCAATCGGTAAGGTGGTTGCAGCCGGAATGGGTAGCATTTTGCTTGTGCCGGAAATAGCTTTGACACCACAGATGATTGAGCGGTTTGTTGCTCGCTTTGGCAGACTGGTTGCCGTGTTGCATAGCCGGTTATCTGCCGGGGAACGGCATGATGAATGGTGGCGCATTGTTACAGGGGAGGCCTTGGTGGTTGTGGGAGCCCGTTTGGCAGTGTTTGCTCCGTTTAAACAACTAGGATTGATTGTGTTGGATGAAGAACATGAAGCCAGCTATAAACAGGATGAGACACCTCGCTATCATGCCAGGGATGTGGCGATGTGGCGTGCAAAAAAACATGGGGCAGCTCTGGTGTTAGGGAGCGCAACTCCTTCGCTTGAGTCTTACAACGCCGCACTTAGCGGTAAGTATGCTTTGTGTCTTCTGCCGGAAAGGGTGGAAAACAGGCCATTGCCTCCGGTGGATGTGGTAGATATGCGTCAAGAATTAAAGGAAGGACATCGCAGTATTTTTAGCCGCGCGCTGTTAAATGCGCTGGAAAAGGTGCAACAGGAAAAGAAACAGGCTATCTTACTTTTAAATCGCAGGGGATACGCCACCTTTGTGCTCTGTCGGGGGTGCGGATTTGTGATGCGTTGTAAAATGTGCAACGTATCTCTGAAGTTTCATTTGGCTGAAGAAGTGCTCCGTTGTCATTATTGTGATTATCGAGAACCTTATCCCTCCCAGTGCCCGGTCTGTGCCAGCCGCTATATCAAACATTTTGGCACAGGAACGCAAAAAGTCGCTGAAGAGCTTCAAAAGCATTTCCCTACACTCAGGGCGGCCAGGGTGGATGCTGATAGTACTGCTCAGAAGGGGGCGTACCAAAAAATCTTTGGCGCCTTTAAAATTGGTAGCGTGGATGTATTAATCGGTACTCAGATGGTGGCAAAGGGACTGGATTTCCCAAATGTTACTTTGGTGGGTGTTGTTACCGCAGACACAACCATTAATCTGCCTGATTTCAGAGCGGGAGAGCGGACATTCCAATTATTGACCCAGGTAGCCGGCAGGGCGGGCAGGGGAAATTTTGGCGGCAGAGTGTTGGTACAGACATACACACCTGAACATTATGCGATCCAGGCAGCAAGAACCCATGATTTCGAGACTTTTTTTGCTCAGGAAAGTAAGGCACGGAAAGAACTGGGGTATCCTCCTTATGCGGTGTTTATCCGCTTGTTGTTAACAGGCTCCGAAGAAGACAAAGTGGAGGGAGCTGCTTCCTTGCTGGCTTCGCTCCTAGAGGCAACAGAAATTCTTGGTCCGTCTCCCTGCCCCCTTGAACGGATTAGAGGTCAGTTTCGTTGGCAGGTGGTGGCTCGCGGACAAGCGTTGGAGCCTTTGCTGCTCAAGGTACGGGAGGCAGCAGAAACTTTTCGCAAAAGCCTGTTTTCTGGTTCGGTTCGCCTAGTGTTAGATGTGGAGCCGCAGAGTTTGTTGTAGTTTAAGTAAAATTGCTAAAATTGAGAGGAAGAAGAAGATGGCAATCAGAGTAATCAGAACAAAAGAGGATCCTGCGTTGCGCGAGGTTGCCTTAGAAGTCAAGAAAATCACGCCGCAGGTTAGGAAACTTTTGGATGAGTTGGCGGAGACCATGTATGCCGCTGAAGGGGTGGGTTTGGCTGCTCCCCAGGTAGGAATCGCCAAGCGCCTAATTGTAATTGACGCGCAGGATCAAAACGGATTATTAAAGCTGATAAACCCGCTTATAATTGAAAGAAAAGGCAAGGAAAAGGCACCGGAAGGTTGCCTGAGTTTTCCGGGTGTGGTCGGTGAAGTGGAACGGGATGAAATAGTGACTGTTCAGGCTACTGACCCGGATGGCCACACGGTGCAAATTTGTGCCTCGGGGTTGCTGGCACGTGCTTTTCAGCATGAAATTGATCATCTTGACGGAATTCTATTTGTGGACAGGGTGACTTGTTTTATAAGTGATGAAAACAGAGAAGTGGGTCGCGAGGAAGCATGAAGGAGACAAGGATAGTTTTTTTTGGAACGCCGGAGTTTGCGCTTCAAACGTTGGATTCATTGCACAAATCCTTTACGGTTGCGGCTGTGGTTACGCAGCCGGATCGTCCAAGCGGACGGGGTAAAAAAATGTTGCCATCGCCTGTCAAGCTTAGAGCGCAAGCACTGGGGATTCCCTTGTTTCAACCAACAAGAATCAGAACTGCGGAATTTGCGGCGTGGCTACAGAGCATGTCTCCAGATTTTCTGGTAACGGTTGCTTACGGAAAAATCCTTCCTGCACAGATTCTTGCAGTGCCGAGGATTTCTCCGCTAAATGTTCATGCTTCGCTCTTACCGCGCTGGCGCGGCGCTGCGCCAATTCACCGGGCGGTGTTGGCAGGTGATTGCGAAAGCGGGATTACTATTATCCAGATGGATGAGGGGATGGATACTGGGGAGATAATTTTACAGGGTTCAGTACCCATTGGATATGATGAGACCACCGGTGATTTACATGATAAATTGACAGATTTGGGTGCCAAGCTGATTGTGGAGGCGGTGACGGCGATTTTGGCAGGCACGGCAAAAAAAGTAGTGCAAGACGATAGTCTAGCCACTTTGGCTCCGCCATTAACAAGGGAGGAAGAGATACTCGACTGGTGTGCCAAGACGAGTGTGATTCATAACCAGGTACGGGGCATGAATCCTTGGCCTGGCGTGTATACATGGTTTAAGGGAGAGCGGCTTAAAATCTGGGCCGGACGTCCCGTTCATTCGACAGGCGCAAACTGTGGCCAAGTGCTGGCGACAGGCAAAGAAGGGATTTTTGTTTGTACCGGTGATGGCGTGTACTGCATTTCTCTGCTGCAGCCTCCCGGCAAAAAAATTATGGATGCAGCCGTTTTTTTGAGGGGCAACTTGCTGATTCCCGGGGCGATGCTTGGAAAATAATCTGCTGTATAGTACAATGAGAGCAGGGGGTGAAGCCAATGATTAAAAAAAGATTATACTTGGGCTTGCTCGCCGTCACAATGTTGCTGTTTGCCGGGGCGCTGGCGTATGTTTGGCTCACCTTTTTTCAGCGTGATGCTGGGCTTTTCCGTTATCTGCTAGTAATTGCGATGACTGTTGTGCTAGCTTGTTTAGCTGTTATTGGCCTGGGATTTGTGGGCATTGTACTTTCTATTATCTCAGATAAAAATATAGTTTTTTTAAACAAACCTATTAATTTTACGGTTTCCTTGCTTTATCCAGTGGTGCTTTGGGTCGGAAAAGTGTTTAAAATTGCTCAAGATAAAATTCAATGCTCCTTTGTGGAAGTGAACAACCATTTAGTACGGGCAAAAAAAGGCAAGCTTCAACCGCAGCAACTGTTGGTGCTGCTGCCCCACTGTTTGCAAGAAAGGGATTGCTCACATCGAATTACCAGTAATATGGAGAACTGTACCGATTGCGGTGCTTGTCAAGTAGGAGCTCTGTCAGCTCTGTGCAAACGGCTCGGTGTGCATTTGCGGATTGCTACCGGGGGCACGCTGGCACGGGAAGCTGTAAAGACTATTAGGCCTTGCGCTATTGTTGCAGTAGCCTGTGAGCGCGATTTGACGAGCGGCATTTTGGATTGCATCCCGTTGCCGGTGCTCGGAATTACTAACAGCAGACCTAACGGACCTTGCCATAATACCGGTGTAAGTCTTGATGCGGTGGAGAAAGCGATTAAATTTTATATTGGAGGAGGAGAGACAAATGTTCATGTTCTTACCTGATGCCACTTGGTTGATTATATTGCCGGCATTTGTTTTTGCCCTATGGGCGCAAACCCGTGTTGAGTCTGCTTATGGAAAATACTCACGCGTTAACTCACGTTCAGGAATTAGTGGCGCTCAATCAGCAAGAAGGCTGTTGGACGCTGCCGGTCTCAGTAATGTTGCGGTGGAGCAGGGACATGGTCAGCTTACTGATCATTATGACCCAAGAAGCGGTGTGATCCGCCTCTCGCCAGGTGTTTATCAAAGCAGTTCTTTGGCTGCACTTGGTATCGCGGCTCATGAAGCCGGTCATGCCATCCAGCATGGAGAAGGCTATCTGCCGCTGGCTTTTCGCAATAACATTTTTCCTTTAGCCAATATCGGTTCACGTATGGCTATTCCTTTGTTCTTCATCGGCTTTCTCTTTGGAGGTGCCGGCGGAGGTCTGGCGTGGCTAATGGATGTGGGGATTTTATTTTTCTCCTTCGCTGTAATATTTCAAATAATCACCTTGCCGGTTGAGTTTAACGCTTCAACTCGCGCTGTGGCTCTGTTGGAAGGGAGCGGTTTTATCAGCCGTGATGAAGTAGGGCCGACGCGCCAGGTATTAAACGCTGCGGCTCTGACTTACCTTGCTGCCGCTGCAGTTGC
>QLUI01000390.1 GCA_018725345.1 Bacillota bacterium
TTTATCCAAGCGTTTTTTTGCGGCGCCGGCAGAGCTATGCTTGCCAGTTGCATTTTTAAAGCTTATCTGCTATACTATAAGCAAACATATGTTCCTATAAAAAAGACGCTTTGCGTTTTTTGTGACAGATGAAGCGTCTTTTTTATCCGCTAGGGGACGGCGCCACATCGCGTTGGTCTGCGGACCCTGAGCACCCCGCAAGAATAAGGGGGAATCCCCCTTAAAACCCCCATCGGCTAGGAAAATTAGCTGACCAATGATGATATAATTTCCTAGCCGATAAAAAAGACGCTTTGCTAGGATGATATACTTTCCTATCCGATAAAATAACCATGCCGCCTGCGGCAGCATCGGAAGGATGAAAATGCTGGAGAGGGGATTTCTGAGATAAAAGATGGTTATGAAAGAGCGAGTTATCTTGCATGCCGATATGAACAATTTCTATGCCAGCGTGGAATGCCTACATCGCCCTGAAATTAGGAATAACCCGGTAGTGGTGGGCGGTGACGAGCAACTGCGTCATGGTATTGTGTTAGCAAAAAATTATGCGGCCAAAGCAACCGGCATTCGCACAGGTGAGGCGCTTTGGCAGGCGCGCAACAAATGTCCGGGACTTGTTGTCGTGCCTCCCAATTTCCCTTTATATCTGCGTTATGCTAAGTTTGCCCGGCAGATTTATGCGGATTTTACCCATCAGATTGAGCCATTCGGCTTGGACGAAGCGTGGCTTGATGTTAGCGGCAGCGATGGCACTTTGACAGCCGATAGAATTCGGGAGCGAATTAAAGGGGAATTAGGAGTCACCGTTTCCTTGGGTGTCAGCTACAATAAGATTTTTGCAAAACTCGGTTCAGATCTAAAAAAGCCGGACGCCACGACCCTGATAAGCCGGGATAATTACCGGTCTGTAGCTTGGCCATTGCCGGTGGAAGAACTTTTGTATGTGGGCTCTGCCACAAAGAAAAAACTTTATCTGTACGGCATCACCACTATCGGCGAACTAGCCACCACTCCTCCGTCTTTTTTGCGCCGAGTGTTCGGCAAGGTTGGTGATCTTTTATCCACGTTTGCCAATGGTTTAGACCAAACACCGGTGATGTGCCTGGACGAGGAAGCGCCGGTAAAATCCATTGGCAACAGCACTACAACGCCGCGGGATTTACTTTGCGACGACGATGTGAAGATTATTTTATTTGTGCTTTGCGAGAGCGTCTGCGCAAGAATGCGTGAGCACGGCTTTTTTTGCCGCACTGTGGCTATTTCTATCCGCGACAATGCACTTTTCTGTTTTGAAAGACAAGCAAAACTTGAAACTCCGTCTCATATATCAGGTGAGATTGCTGCTGCGGCCATGCAGCTCTTTCGCCAAAACTATAGTTGGCCCAAACCAATCCGTAGCATCGGTGTTCGTTGCAGCGAACTGATTTCAGCCGATACTCCGCTACAATTGTCTATCTTTGACAACGAAGCCAGAGAAAAGCAGGCGATGTTGGATAAAACTGTCGATTTGTTGCGCAAACGATTCGGACATTTTTGCATACAACGCGCGTCTGTGTCGGCTGACCGGTCGCTAGGCGATATCAACCCTAAGGGCGACCATCTTATACATCCGATAAGCTTTTTCAAAGAAGGTGGAGACTAAAATGAGAGAGAAGAAATATCAAAATCACAACAAAGTGTACGTTACGGTTGAGGCGCTTTTCTACCCGGATGGCAGGTTGACCCCTGTGGCGTTATGGTGGGAAAACGGTTGCCGCTATACCATTGATCGTGTTATGGATATATGCCGGGCGGCAAGCCTTAAAGCAGGTGGCATAGGCATCCGTTATACCTGCACAGTGATGGGCAGGCAGATTTATTTGTTTTATGAGGAAGACCGCTGGTTTATGGAGCGACGTGAATCGTAACATTATTCCGGCAAATACCGGAAAACAATGAGTAGGGGGTAATTTCACCGATAGATTCTGGAACACGGATTTGAGTCCCTATTTCAAAAAAACAACTAAAATCTTTTTCCATTATGATGTAGGAATTTTGAAGGAGGCAGTAATGAG
>QLUI01000391.1 GCA_018725345.1 Bacillota bacterium
CATCATTTACTTTAATCTCTGAGGGCGGCACATCCACCTCATGGTTATCCCGCTTAAGTTTTACCGTATCTGGTATCAGCGACGCCAGGCCCTTGATAGCCTTGCCTGCTTTGGCAACGGTCGTGGCTTCTAAAAACTCCCCCAAAAGGAGAATAAATATTACCAGCCCGGCCTCTAAGTATTCTCCTATGGCAACGGCTGCTGATGCCGCAATAATCACCAGGAGATCAACATTGAGGCTCCTTCGAAGGAGGGACTTTATCGCCTTCGAAGCAATGGGATAGCCGCCAACCACTATAGCCGCAAGCATCATATAGTCGGTCAGCACAGCCGGCATCGGGAGCATCCCCGGCAAAACCCAGGCAAAGACAAGCAACAGGCCAACGGTAACAACGCGGAGCGTCTCTATATGCTTAAACTCAAGGGCAGCACCAATGCTGCCTTCAGCAGCTATGGCAGTATAGCCATAAGAAGAAATGACGCGTTTTATAGTGATTGGTTCAATAGCCTCAGGCTTATATTTGATCACCGCCTTATTAAGCGTGAAGCTTACAAATGCCTCCTCAATGCCGCTCAGTCCCTTGAGGTGTCCCTCCAGTTTCCCGGCACAACCTTCACAGGTCATCCCTTTTATGGAAAAATCTATTTTACGTGACATGCTTACTCCTATGCGTACAAAGTTCTACCCTAACCCCATCGGTCACAAGTTAAGGTAGTTTTTCATCTGTCACGAGATGAACTTGACCTGCGCCAGTGTCAATTGGGCGAAAATCTCGAAATTGATGTAGCCCATATCGAAAATGAGTTAGGTTTGACCCTAACCTACCGCTTGGCCCTACCGAAAATCGGAGGTGTATTGCCACGCCGCCCAGACACCTACTAGGGCGATCGCGGCCTGTACGGTTCCCAACGCGCGGTATTGTGCGCCTGGCACGTGCCGCCATTCGGTCGCCAGTTCTCCGAGCACGACCGGCATGATTGCCGGCAATGCGAAGCCGAGCGCCCAATGCCAAAGTGTGTGATGGTCGGCGGTGAGCCATTCGCGCAGAACGCCGTCGCGCATGCCGTGTAGCACCCAGATCATCGTCATCGCCAGCATCAGTGGTAACTGTGCGCCCCAGCTGAGCGCGAGAAGAAGCGCCGGTTCGTTCACGTCGGCGTCCGTCCGTAGGCCAGTTGCAGGCGATGTTTTTCGGTGTGCACTCGCACCGCCTCGAAGCCGGCTTCCCGCATCATCTCCGCCAATTCATCGTCGCTATAGCAGCGCATGGCGCGTGAATAAAGTGCAAAGAACAAGTTCACCAGCTTCGAGCGCGAGATGGTGACGATTACCAGACGCCCGCCCGGCTTCAGCACCCGCGCGATTTCTCGCAGCATCTCCCTCGGTCGCTCGACGAAGAAAAACATGTAGGCGCTGGCGGCGGCGTCGCAACTGGCATCCAGCCAAGGCAGGAGATGGGCGTCGCCCTGATGAAGATCGAGCCGGCCATCGCGCACGGCGGCGGCGTTGCGTTCGGCGGCCAGGGCGACCATGTCGGCACTATAGTCGATGGCGCAGCCGTCGGCACATAGCTCCAGCATCTCCTGCAGCAGCTTGCCGCCGCCGCAGCCGACTTCGAGCACTCTTTCGTGTGGTCGGAGCGCGAGTTTCGCCTTGATGCGTTCGAAGCCGGGCCGGTGCGCTGTCGACTCGCGGTAGATGGCTCGGCCTAGCCAGCCGCCGGGCCGGCGGGCGGTATTGTCGATAAAATTCTCAAGCCACTTCATTGCTTTCTTTCCTTATAACCCGGGGGAGGAGGTTACTCCTCACCCTTTATCTTTAAACTATAAACAGCCTTCCGATTTGAAAGATGAGAGTAGCTGCTATCCAGGCAACTACGGTGGTGTAGAGCGCGGCAAAACCAGCCCATCTCCAGGAGTTAGTCTCGCTCCGGATGACTCCAATAGAGGCAACGCAAGGAATATAGAGCAGGCAAAAGACCATAAAAGCGAAGGCAACAAGCGGTGTCCAGCCAAGCTGGGCAGCGATAACACCACCCAAAA
>QLUI01000392.1 GCA_018725345.1 Bacillota bacterium
ATTGGAAATTGTTTAAAGTGTGTTAATGGGAGCCGGATGAGTCGAGAGGTTCATGTCCGGTTCTGAGAGAGACTCGAGGTGAAATTCCTCGGGGCTACTCACCTCTTGCCTATCCTGGCAGAACACTCATTTGCCACCGTATTTTCTAATCATGTGGGGGGGTAGTTTGGGGAGTTGTTTTAGGCGTAACATTAAAATGGTTAGACAAACGGTCCGGCGTCATGAACTGATTGTACAACGATAAAAATAGAGGGAAGCTTCCCTCTATTTTTAGTTATACGGCGGAAGCGCCGCGTTCACCGGTTCTAATCCGGATCGCATCGTCCACCGGAGAAATAAAGATTTTTCCGTCGCCAATTTCACCTGTTTTAGCTTCGGCAATAATAGCATCCACAATTCTGTCTACTGCATCATCTGCTGCCACCGTTTCAAGTTTCGCTTTGGGCAGCAGGTTTACCTCATAGAGATTCCCGCGGTAAAAAGCCGTACTGCCTTTTTGCATGCCACAGCCTGTTACATGGGTTACGGTCATGCCTTTTACTCCTTCCCGCCCAAGACGCTCCTTTACTGCTTCCAGTTTTGCCGGCCGTATAATTGCGGTTATTTTTTTCATCGTCCTTCCTCCATTCTTTAATAAACCTAAGGAGCGGTCCGCATGGCAAAGTCTGCATATGCATTCATCCCATGCTCTCCGGTGTCCAGGCCCCCTTCTTCTTCTGAGGCAGAAACACGCAGCCCTACAGTTACCTGAATTACTTTAAAAAGGATAAACGTCGTGCTCATGATCCACGCTGCCACAGCCAGAACACCCAGTGCCTGAACGCCAAGCAGGGCCATTCCCCCGCCGTAAAACAGGCCTCCGTCCGTAGCAAACAACCCAACCATTACTGTTCCGTAAGCGCCGCATACCCCGTGGACAGCCACCGCACCAACCGGATCGTCAATATGGAGCACTTTTTCAATAAACTCGACAGCCAGAATAACTAACACGCCGGCTCCGGCACCGATAACCACAGAGCCAAAGAAGCTGACAGCCGCAGTGCCGGCTGTAATACCCACCAATCCGGCCAAAGCACCGTTAAGTGTCAGGCTGACATCGGGTTTCCCGTAGCGCAACCATGAAACGATCATCGCCAGCACAGCGCCGGCTGCTGCAGACAAATTTGTGGTAACCGCTATATGTGCTATGGAAAGATTAAGCCCGGAAATGGTGCTGCCTGGATTGAAGCCGAACCAGCCGAACCAAAGAATGAATACGCCAAGTGCACTAAGGGTAATGTTGTGGCCCGGGATGGCATTCGGTTTGCCTTCACTATTAAATTTGCCCAGCCGAGGGCCAAGAACTGCAGCGCCGACCAGAGCAGCCCAGCCGCCTACCGAATGAACGATTGTTGATCCGGCAAAATCAATAAAACCCAGTTTTCCCAGCCATCCTCCCCCCCATGCCCAATGGCCCACCACGGGATAAATCACTGCTGTGATAACGATAGAGTAGATCAGGTAGGAGATAAATTTCGTTCTCTCCGCCATGGCACCGGAGACGATGGTTGCAGCTGTGGCAGCAAACACCGTCTGAAAAAGCAGGAAAGCGGCAATGGGAATATCAAGTTCCAGATGCTCAAACAGCCCGCCGCCAAAAAAACCGCTGCTGCCGATGATTCCTCCTCTTGTAACACCAAACATCAGGGCAAATCCTACCGCCCAGTAGAGCAGGCTGCCGCAGGCAAAATCCATCAAATTCTTCATAATAATATTGCCCGCATTTTTTGCCCGGGTAAACCCGGCTTCCACCATGGCAAAACCGGCCTGCATAAAAAAGACCAAGAACGCCGCAAGCAACACCCAAATCGTATCAATAGCAACTTCAATCATTCTTCTCTTCCCCCTTGTTGTTTTCGTTTTCCTTACTGTAAGGTGGCTAACGTTGCACTCATTAACACCTATCCTCCTCCTTTGCCGACATGTTTAAGTATCAATAGCAACTTCAATCATTCTTCTCTTCCCCCTTGTTGTTTTCGTTTTCCTTACTGTAAGGTGGC
>QLUI01000393.1 GCA_018725345.1 Bacillota bacterium
GAACTCGTAGCAAGGATCCTTCTCCATTAAAGGTCAAGCCTTTCTTCTACAGTTGAGAGCGTTTTTGGGGTGAGAAATTAGTGTGTTATGGACGAGGAACGGTGGAAGGAAGGGAGAATTTACTTTTTAACCTGGTGCCAAAGAATATGCATTTTCTTCTTGACAAGGTGACGGAGTGGATGGTAAAATTATGGTGTCAGAAGAAAGGGGGGCACCATGTTTACCAGGATCAAGAAGGCACTACCATATGAGTATCTGCAGGTTGTGGAGAATCAATGGAGGGATGGAAAGTCACATCAGCGCGTCCTCTGGACAATAGGGCGAGTGGACCGTCTCAAGGAAAAAGGAACCATTGATAAGCTGCTCAGGTCTCTGGCCAAGTATTCAGAGCGGGCATTACTACTTCTGGCAGGTGTATCGGACCCAAACGCAGAGGTAGTAAAGATTGGACCTGGGCTTATATTTGAACGGCTATGGGAGAGGTCGGGCATCAAGGAGGTAATTAAGGGGTTGTTACAAGACCACAAATTTGGGTTTGATGTAGAGCGGGCTATCTTCCTGACCGTGTTACATCGTCTCTTTTCTCCAGGCTCTGACAGGCGTGCAGAGAGTTGGAGGAAAGGATATAGAATCAAGGGAGTAGAAAAGATACAACTTCATCATCTTTATCGAGCAATGGCATGGCTGGGCAGCCCCTTAGGAGATGAGGAGCAGTATGGCAGAACGCCGTTTACTTCCCGCTGTCTAAAGGATGTGATTGAAGAAAGATTATTTGTCCGTAATCTGGATTTATTCAGCGAACTGACCCTGGTGTTCTTTGATACCACCTCACTTTATTTTGAAGGTGAGGGAGGAGAAACAATTGGCCAACATGGACACTCCAAGGATCATCGCCCCGACCTAAAGCAGATGGTGGTAGGGGTTATACTTGATGGAGAAGGGAATCCTATCTGCTGTGAGCTCTGGCCAGGCAACACCACCGATGTCCGAACCTTACTCCCTGTGGTAGATAGGTTAAAGAAACGCTTTCACATTACACAGGTATGTATAGTTAGTGACCGGGGGATGATTAGTAAGAAAACTATAGAGGAGTTAGAAAAACCTCCGCAGGACATAAGCTACATCTTAGGAGTCAGGATGCACAAACAGAAAGAAGTCAGCCAGGAGGTGCTGTCACGGGCAGGAGCTTATCGGGTGGTGCATCCTGAGAGAACTCACTGCAAGGATCCTTCTCCGCTGAAGGTCAAGGAGGTACAGGTAGAGAAGCGCCGTTACATTCTATGCTACAATCCCGAACAGGCCCGGAAAGATGCTCAAGACCGGGAGGCAATTGTGGAGAGCCTCAGGGACAAGCTTAAGCAAGGAGACAAATCCCTGGTTGGCAATAAAGGCTACCGCCGGTATCTTAACTCCAAAGGGCCTCACTTTATCATTGATGAGAAGAAAGTGAAAGAGGATGCCCGTTACGATGGCAAATGGGTATTGCGCACCAACACTGATTTACCAGCTGAGAAGGTAGCACTTCAGTACAAGCAGCTGTGGACAGTGGAAAAGATTTTCCGGGACACCAAGAGTCTGCTTCAAACTCGTCCCATCTTTCATAAATGTGATGAGACAATTCGTGGACATGTATTCTGTAGTTTCCTGGCCTTAGTGGTGAGAAAGGAATTGGACCGTCTTTTACAAAAGGCTGGGCACAAGTTTGAATGGCAAGAGATTAAAGATGGTCTTAAGAACTTGCAAGAGACTCGCATTAAGGAGGATGGGAAAGAGCTATTTGTTCGCAGTCAATCTCGGGGATGCTGTGGAAAAGTGTTCCAGGCGGTGGGAGTAGCTTTTCCTCCTACGCTTCGGTTAGAGCCATGATCTTATCATGAGAGAACTGTTGCTCAAAGGGGATTCCTGGTGCCAAAGGATTATTATGCCTTCATAACCCATTGCAAATAGAGAACTTGCATTTTTCAACTGTAGAAGATCGGTTAAACTATTTTTGTTTTAGTATTTTGATACCAGTTATGTTTTCCTCCATGTCTTAT
>QLUI01000394.1 GCA_018725345.1 Bacillota bacterium
AGATAAAAAATGAAACGGTCATTAATTTGAGCGTAGCAGGTAGACGCTCAAGAATTTCTGTCAGTACTGGCCTGCCTGTCATAAAAGAAGTACCCAAATCACCTTGTGCCGTATTCCTGAGCCAGATAAAATAGCGGACAGGAGCGGGCTTGTCCAAACCAAAACGCTCAGCTATTCTTGCTCTGTCTGCCTGGCTTATTTTTGGATTATCAACGTAACGGGCCATTGCCCCGCCCGGTGAAACCTCTATTAAGGTGAAAGACAAGAGAGAAATCACAAATAATGAAAAAAGAAGAGTGGCAAACCGTCTAACATATTTGTTGCCCATCCTCTTTAACCTCCTTATCTTTTCAGGCCGGCTGTTAATTCAGTTTCCACTCAGAGATATTCCAGGTATTCCCCGCTAGAGTAGGATTAGGTCTGAAATTTTCGAGGTTCGCAGGCACCGCAGTAATGGAGCTGAAAAAACAGATAAAGATATATGGTACTTCCTGAGAGAGAATCTGCTGGATCTCGTGGTATATTGTAATCCGTGCTTGCTGATTAGTCTCCTGTAAGCCGGCCTCAAGCAGTTGGTCAATTCGAGGGTTGCTAAATCCGGAAAAGTTTTGGCCCGCACCGATTTGATCCGGCCTTTGACTAGAGTGCCATAACGTTTTAGAGTTAGGATCAATGCCTGACGCCGAGCCTAAAACGATCATTTCAAATTTAATGTTTCTCAGAATATCGCCAAATAAAGTGGCTGCTTCATAATTTTGTATAAATACTTCAGCGCCGATAGCCTCCCATTCTTGCTTTGCAATTTCCTGGAAAGCTTCCCGAGCAGGATTGCCGGTGTTAGTATTAATTGTGAAAGAAAGCCGCACACCGTCTTTCGCAAAGACACCGTCTTTCCCTAATTTCCAACCCGCTTCTTCCAAAATTTGTACCGCTTTTTCCGGGTTATGGTCATACTGTTTCAAATTAGGGTTATAAGCCCAGCTCATTGGTGGCGTGTCAGCATGTGCTACAGTAGCCATACCGTCAAGCACAACGTCAATAAACCTTTCTTTCGGAAAAGCGTAGTTAAGTGCCTGTCGTACAGCTCTGTCCTGAAAAACGGGTAAGCGCATATTAAAAATGGCATTCATACTCATGAAACTAGGAGAGTTGTGAACATCAATAGGCAAACCCTCCTTTTGCAAAGTCAACAACTGCTGGTAGTGGTCAGGCGCCGCTCGATCATAGATATCTATCTCACCGTTACTGAGCCGCGCTAACAAAGTACTTAAGTCAGGCACCACCTTAAAGACAATTTTTTCGATCTGGGGCTTCCCTCGAAAATAATCCGTAAACGCTTCAAGCATCACAAATTCATTTGCTCTCCACTCAACAAGTCTATAAGGACCTGATCCGACAGGGTTCCTTGAAAAATCGCCGCCTTTGCTCAGCTCGTTCCCACCCTGAATAAATTCAGCTTCCAGAATATGTTTAGGTACAATCATTGACTCAGCATAAGCCCAGCCTTCCAGCCAAGTAATATCCGGTTCTTTTAAGGTAATGTAAAATGTGTACTCGTCTATAATTTGAAAATCTGCAATTCTTTCCCAACGCAGGCGAGAAGGAACAGCATTTTTCTCTGCGATTTTCATTTCGTAAGTAAATTTAACATCTTTGGCCGTTAATTCCACACCATCGTGAAATTTTACGCCCTCTCGCAATTTAAATTGATAGGTCAAGCCATCTTGACTGACAACAGGCAGATCCTCAAGTAAGTATGGTTCAAACTCTAGTTCTTGATTAACCTTAATGAGCGTAGAAAAAATACCGTTCAAAATATTCGTTTCATTAAAAGACTCCGTAAAGATCGGGTTTAATGTTTCTATATCTGTGTGCATTCCCCAGACTAATGGCTCTGCAGTCTGAGTCTTACTTCTTTGGCCACAGGAAGCAGTAATTGCGGCCACCGTAACCAACGTGAGTAACAAAGCAAGCCTTTTCCTAAACAAGTTAAGCTCACCTTCTTAGGATATTTTTGACATACTTA
>QLUI01000395.1 GCA_018725345.1 Bacillota bacterium
TGTGGAGAATACGTACTTTTCATGTCACTATTTTAGCATACTTTGGCATATATTTAAACAACTAATTGTTGCTCCTCAACTTTCTCAATTATGATTGCCTAAAGTACCAGCATAGGTCCAATATTGATTCCACTGCAAATTCTAACTTCCGGTGCTTAATTAGCCCCTGTCAATTTCCCGTCCGGCCCATTATCAAAGGATGTTGAGGCGTAGAAGGCGTTTGCCAAGCGATTGGGGGCGCAAAAAGACCAGAAAGCTCCTTTGTTTGGGGATTTTTATCCTTTTTAGCCTAAAATGGGCATGGGAATCCCTTGTGTGGGTTGGGCATGCTTTGGCTGGTAACCTCCTTGCAGGTACTTGATGAGTCGCTTAATGTTTTGTGCGGTTACTTTTAGACCACACACTACCGTGCTCTTGACTATCCCGCGCACGCCTAACTTATCTAGGCCGGTACGTTTTAAGGCGGAATTACTTCCTTCAATTCCCGCACGCTTCCTAGTGTTTTCTTTTTGCGCGGATTGCATCTTGGCTCGTTCACGGCCGGCATGTACTGCCTTTAGATTGATGCGGACGACACAGTCTTTGTTTTGCTGCAACATGTAGCATTGATCGCGAAGTTCACAGTTATCACAGGCAGTATGTGGAAAGTGTGCGGAGGTTTGCCCCTTACTTACTCCGGCGCGCGTAGGGATATGCCCCTTGGGGCATCGCGTAATCACATTACTTGCCTCGTCGATGTCAAACTCGGTGGTCGCAATTTTAGTCGGTGCTTTCCCAGTCATGTTAGTCAGATGGACCTCGATGCCGTTTTCTTCGGCTATTCGATGCACCCCTACGGAATGAAAGCCACCGTCAGCATACATGTCGGTACAGCCGGTATTCGTGTGAATGGTCTCTAGTCTGCTCTCTAGAATGGCCACATCGCTGGTGTTGTTCGGGGCTACCGTATAATCTGTGAGGAGTTGAAAGGGATTAGCCTGATCGCAGGTCTCGGCTATTTCTAGCACATAGCCGCTTTGAGTCACATTCCCTTTCCGGCGGAAAGTAGCATCTTCATCGTGTGCTGATTGAAGAGAGGAGGGGGAGATGTCCTTCCTAGACTTTTGCATAAGATTGCCGCTTTCCGCATCGACTACGGCTTGTTCAGCGAGAAAACGTGTGACGAGCTTTGCTTCAGACGCTGAAGCTGGAATTGATGTCAAAAGGGACAGAGCTTCTTGGCAAAGATTGAGCAGTATCGCTAGTTTAGTATCGCATTCTTGTGCTTTGGCGCGATAGAGAACATTGGTTCTAAAATCGGGATCCAATGCTTTAGCCAAAGTTTCTGAGCGCTCATTCTCTGGTATAGCGTTTACTGCTTTGATCAGCACATCGTAAGCTAAAGCCATCCGTCCAGCCTTCTTGATGTTACTCATAAAAAGCGTTGTGTCCACCCTTTGCTCACCTAGTGCTATCCCGGCCTTTCCGGCGAAACTATGGAGCAGTCCGATAAACTGACCAAACAAGAGGTCGTCCTTACCGGGGTTTTCGCGGCAATACCGATAAACTCTTTCTCTAAAGTAGTAGAGCGTTCTTTCGGCAAGGTTAATCTCGCCCAGCGTGCGTTGCCCAGTAGCATAATTAACAAGGTAGTCAAAGTGGAAATCGTCGATAATCTCAAGGTCACTACAGTCTTTCATATGCTTGATATACTCCAACGACAGCATAATATTCACCGGGAAGTTAGGCTTGCCGGTCGTCCCATATAAAACCGCAAAAGGATCCTCGTCTATTTTACAGAAGACCTGCTCGTAGAAGATCGGCGCCCAAGATTTATAGAGCTTTTCACGAATCTTAGGGTTCATCCACTGAGTGCTCTCAAGCAGGGACTGTTGGGTATGACCAGCATTAGCTCTAAACAAGGTTATCCCACCTTTTTATGCTGTTTATGTTGAATGTTTCTACAACAATTATAGCATAAAAAAGCCGCAATACCTAGCAGTATCAATGAACTTAAGCTAATTTTACTGCTGCTTG
>QLUI01000396.1 GCA_018725345.1 Bacillota bacterium
TTAGCAGTGCGCCAGTTCAGGTCAACCGTTTCAGCGATCTCCATAATGCTCTTGTCTTTCTTATCCCGCAGGTATTTGATATACTGTATCTGGGCCATTGTCAGCATTCCTTTCCTACCTCCTGTTATCGATTCACAACAGAAGGATAGTATGTTTTGGAGTGGCTGGCAATGCCCCCTTACTACCTCAGGTAGTATGCATTTTTAGACTGCCAAACTCTGTATTTTTATTATGCCATAAAGAGTAGTGCTATTGTCATCAGTTTGATAGCTTGTGGATTAGAAATCAAACGCAGGAAACGGAGTGCCAGGCGGGCAATTGAGCTGGAAAAGCAGAAAATAATCGCGATGATAGACGAGGCATTGTGGCAAAAGAAGAAGTGACCCGTTACGGTAGAGAAGAATCGCTAGAGGATTCAGCCGAATCAATGAATTTGTCACATACACAAGGTATTATATCCCCTTCGTCGAGTCCGTCAAGACCGGTGAGGGGCGAGATGTGGGGAAACGCGACCTGCTGAGCGTGATGCAGCAGGTGAAGCCTTCGGGTTTACCTCAAACCGTAGGAAAGTTTGAGAAATTCGCTTCACAAGGGTGACAGGAGTTGAGATGATAGTTGGTGCCTTTTCAAGAGAATTTATTTTGGTCGGATTGTTGTTGGGAGGGTTAGGGATAATTGGCATCTCGATCGCTTATGGTTACACCCAGGCGCGCTTTCTAGTGTATTTGCGGAGGCTGTTAGAGCTTGCTCTTCTTTTTGGACTGCTATGTAAAGGTATTGTAATCAGTATAGGAATCTTGGCGGATTGGGCAATGCTTATTGCGTTCCTCATATTTGCTGCAGGTGTGTTTGTGCTTTCCGCTTTAGATGAAAGTGGCAAATGGTCAATTTTTCTCGGGTTCAGTCTTCTCCCAGGCCTAGAAGGAGCAAGGGTTATTCTTCCATTGATTGATCCATATCTTCCCATTTTTCCTGTTGACTTAGGAGAGTGGCTGGTGGGGCTTGTTATACTTATCCCTGTGGGGGCAATTTGCAGTGGGGTTGGGGCTGGAGGCGCGGCTTTGGGTAAGCGAATACAAGTAGGTTCGCGAATTGAAAGGATAGGTTCAAGAGTTAAAGAAGCTAGAGAAGAAGCCAGAGAAAAGAGAGCAAGGTATCGAGCAAAGATGCGGGAATACGAGGTAAAGTTAAAGCAGTGGGAAGCTGAAGGATACGATGTCTCAGAACTGAAAAGGAAATGGTTCGGCCAGGGTGTCTGAAGGGCTGGCCCCGTGGAGTAGGGGAGCTTACCCCATGTCATGTAAGGTATTACACGGGGCTTACTCCACAGGGCTGGCTGATTACTGAAGACTGATAAGCGTTCAGATAAAAAAGGCCGGAGGCAAAGAAGATGGTTAAGGTCATTGATGGCATCTATCAAAAGGGGTGATCAAACTTTTGGACAAAGTTGACCTGGAGGAGAACGAGCAGATAAGAATTGCCGTCTTCAAAAGGCAAGCAAAGGGAATCGGCGAAAGCCGCTCACTTTTTGGGGCCTTCCCTGAACTCAGGGGACTCACCGACGAAGATTTTGAAGAGGTCAAAAAAGGTCTGGGAAAGAGGGTAGTGGGCCAAGGATGCTTTTGATAAGGTGCGTTCCGGGCAGGCAGACCTCATTGTGCCGATTATTGTAATCGCCGAACTGATATTCCTGGTAGAGAAAGGAAGGGTCAGAGCTGACATAGATGCCCTTCTGAGCAAGATATTAGAAGAGCCTGGTTATGAAGTTGTCCCGTTGGGTTTGGAGCAGATGCTACTTCTAACAAAGACGACCCAGATTTCCGAAATGCACGACCGGCTGATTGTTTGCGAGGCTCTCCTTCACGATGCCGAATTGATAACCCGTGACACATACCGCGCATCTTCGAGCGTTTTTACCGCGTCGATGGATCCCGTTCTCGTGATGAAGTCCTGCGGTGTAATGTCAAGTGTTGATGGTTGCACATTAAGAACAGAATAAAGGGTGTCTTTGGA
>QLUI01000397.1 GCA_018725345.1 Bacillota bacterium
TTCGGGTGAAGCTGTTCAAGGGCGGTTGTATGGTGGTGGGACGCAAATCGCCGCACTCGCTGTACGATCTGGGTCTCGCCACATACGATGAGGGCGATCTATTCGACCAGAGCGCCTCACGGGGGTTCATCCACATTTGGGGTCTGCCGGTCAGGACGCAAGCCCGGGTGCAGCGGTTAGACCAGCGCGAATAGGCACGAAACAACGATGTCGAAGGTAGGCGACATCATGGCGGATACATGGGATAATTGGGTATTATTTTAGGGACGCACCAGCTCACAATCATTTAGCTGCCTTAGCATGTTTAATAATTATTGCTGAGGAAATACCGCCAGTTCGACCGCGGATCATTGAAAATTTAGGGTCCAATTTATATGAGTACCGCCCCCTTTGGGAGGGATTTCCCGAATCTGATCACCTTAAGAGGCTTTTGGAAGTCCTTGAAATTCCTCCTTCAAACGGATGTTCCAGCACGTATCTGTGAAAATCATCGAACCAGATACGAAATTGCCCTTTCAATCCTTACGAAATCCATCATGTAGTCATGTATTCCCGAATCTGGCGAGCCCCTCGAAATGGAACATCCGTTCAAAGAAAGATGAACACCTAAGGAACTTAGCGCGTTCTGTCATTACTCATCGTCAACCATTGATCCTAATTATAGGGGCTGGTTTTTCATATGATACTATGCCTGTTACTAATGAACTTCAGCCTTTGTTGGTCCAGCTTCTGCGTAGGGTTGGTATTTCATCTCCAATAACGATAACTCGAGAAAACGACGAACAAGTCTGGAGGATAGTTAAAGAGACTTCGACTAGATTTAAGGACATGTTTTCGGGATGGTGTGCAAGATCACATCCTGCTCTGCAGCATAAAATTGTGGCCAGAATGCTTCACAATAACCAGATATCGCACCTTATATCTTTCAACTGGGATGATTTAATTGAAAGAGCTTATATGGATGAGTTCAGGGAGACTGTCTCAAAAGTTGTTAACGATGGCAGTATTTCAGAACGACCGAGTCTTTGGAAGTTGCATGGAGATGTCACAGATCTATCTAGCAACTGGGTCTTTCCATATGAGCAAGGACGTATTTTTGACAGTCTAATTGAGTCCCTTGATCGCACCGTTGACCAGAATTGTCCGCAATTTGCTTTAATAGTTGGATATAGTGAATGGGAAATAGTTGTACGCGACCGACTGATCAGATGGTTAGAAGACCACATTCCAACCATGTTGAGAGTTCGCCCAAATTGGGATGATAAAGACCCCGGTGGAATAGGCGAAAAGGCTAAAAGCTTTTTTGGGCGTTTGAACATTTACTTTGAGATGGAGGCGAAGTCTCATTAACTAAAATGTTGTAGAAAAAGCCAAAACACAGCGTATAACACGGTGTAAAGACTACGCTTCGCTCCGTCCAAATTCGGCTTCGCCGAACTTCTTTTACACCGATCAGGATAGACAAAACGGCGTGCTTAAAAGAGGCGATACATAATGGCTAATCAAAAAGTAAGTTTCAAAACAGAAAAAGAACTTCAGGAAACAATCTTGCAAGAAAAAGCAAGAGGAACTCCTGATTTAGAAATTGGTCAGAAATATAGGGTTCCATTTAGATATATTGAGCGACTTATTACCAAAACCCAAGGGCTCAATATTAGTGCCTTAAAAGTTTCTAAGAAAATAAAAAGTCTTTACCCAAGAGATTTTAAGGAAGAGCAGACCACCGTTTGGAGTTTTAAGCAAAGGGGCAATTGGGCAACTCATAGTGGAGAGTACAGAGGTAATTGGTCTCCTTATATTCCTCGAAATGTGATTCTCAAATACTCAGAACCTGGCGAATTAGTTTTGGATTATTTCTGTGGTGCAGGGACAACTGCTGTAGAATCAAAATTGCTTGGAAGAATATGTATAGCATTTGATATTAACGACAAAGCCATTGAATTGGCAAAGAAAAATGTAAATTTTAGAG
The DNA here is from genome assembly GCA_018725345.1 of Bacillota bacterium. GTDB lineage: Bacteria > Bacillota > Dethiobacteria > Dethiobacterales > Dethiobacteraceae > GPS1B09. Next base: position 1,970 of record QLUI01000397.1, read on the forward strand.
TAGAATCTCCCCTTTCGCTTACATTATGTCGAGTCAAAGTAA